>NZ_JBATGR010000133.1:0-3074 GCF_049665975.1 Eudoraea sp. | reverse complement strand
TTGTAATAAGTGCCATCGTCAAGGGCGGCTGTAATATCCAAAAATCCTGCGAAGAAAAATCCTCCATCAGCAGTTTGCAATAAATCATATGAATGATCATGCCCAGAAAACCCAAAACTTTTTTCCCATTCAATAGCCCCTAAATCATCCAGTTTTAAAATCCAGTTATCATGGAATCCTTCATTGTTACTTCCATCCCCATCATCACTCATCGCATATCCCGTAACTGCATAACCGCCATCTGAGGTCTGGATTATTGACTGCCCCCGGTCATCCTTACTGCCCCCATAAGTTTCGCTCCAGACAACATTTCCTTCCTCATCTAACTTCAAAACCCAATAGTCATTTACTGGTGTAGATTTGCCAGCAAGGTCTCCATCGGTGCTTTTTGAATACCCGAGAATTGCATAACCGCCATCATTCGTATGAATTACTGATTGTGCCGTTTCTTCGTCAGTACCACCTAAACTCTTTACCCAATCAATCTCTCCTAAAAAAACGGCTTGGTCATAGCCATTGTCCAGAATAACAGAATCGTCATCTGAACATGAAAAGAAAAACAGCACTATAGCAAATATTAAAATGTTTTTCACCGCTATTCTAATTTGATTTTTTAATAACAAAGAGACCAGAATTGATATCATTCACAATAATCTTTTCACTTTCAAAATAAGGATAAACACTCCATACTCCCTCAAAAGCAGAGGTATTATTGGATGGGTAGGTATCAAAGAAACCCTCTTCAACAATACTTTGCCCCTCTATTCCTGAAATATCAAGAATACGGACTCCTGCTGTATAATTTGCAAGATAAAACGCATCTCCCCTTACATAGCCATTATGATCAATTGCTGCCGTTTCACCTAAATAAGTAGTGTGCAAACTTGGGTTGTCAAGATCCGAAAGATCAAAGACCAGGGTACGCGAATCAAAACCAAGTTGAATCTCATCTAATTCATCTCCTAAAATAAAATAGCGCTGGTCTTCAGAAAACCAACCCTGATGCGTGTATCCAATATTTGCGTATTGAAAAGTACTGATCTGCATGGGATTATCTTTGTCTGTGATATCCACAATAGCAACTTGATTTTCATTTGCACCTATAAATATTTCCTGTCCCGTGTAATCAGCGTCAGGACCATTATAGGTAACAACCTGTGCATCATGCGAATACCCGTTAGCGCCATAACCACCTGCAGCAGTTGGATTTTTGGGATCCTGCACATTAATGAAATGTACGCCGCCTCTGTATAAGTCATTTCTGGCTGTGCCAACCGCATAGGCATATCCGCTAGCTTCATTGATAACAATATTGTGCGCACTACCAAAACCAGAGTAACGGGCGTCTGCCTCAAAAGTTTCCGGGGCATTCGCCACATTCCTTAATTTAGTTAAATCAAAAACCTGCATCCCATGCCCGCCTGCTTCAGAGACAATAAAGGCATGGTCCTGGTATACTTTTATGTCTCTCCAGGGGCTGGATACAGTTGCTGAAGGTAATTTTCCAAGATAAATCAATTCTTCAGTATCCGTTATGTCAACAAAGGCAGTTCCATTATCCAAACCCACCAAAGCATATTCTTTCCCTGTAGTGGTGTCTGTCCACCCCCAGATATCATTCCCTGCAGAAGCGCTAAATGAAGCCAGACTTATTTGTCCCAACAAGTCATAACCATTACACGGATAAATACCTGCCATGCCACTAGTGCAAGGCAAAAATCCTGTTTGCGGATTATCAACAATATCATCATCCATCATCATGGAATCATCAGCAGCAGCCGGAGAATCATCACTGTTGGAGCAACCTACCAGAAACGGCAGACATAAGAAAAGTAGGAGTGTTTTTTTCATGGGGCAAAAAATAATAATTCTTTTTCGCTATAAAGATAATATATTATTCCCATCCGCTTATTTTTGTACCATGCTTGAAGATAAAAACCAGGAGAAAACCTCGCTAGAACAATTGGGCGAATTTGGATTAATAGATCATCTAACCCAGAACTTTAAATTGCAACATAAATCTTCTATTAAGGGGGTTGGCGATGACGCAGCCGTGCTTGACTTTAAGGATAAAAAGACTCTTGTCTCTACAGACTTGTTGATTGAAGGAATACATTTTGACCTCAGCTATATGCCCCTAAAACACTTGGGATATAAAGCTGTAATGGCCAATTTATCTGATATTTATGCGATGAATGCAACTGCTACTCAGATTACTGTATCTGTAGCAGTTTCCAATAGATTTCCTTTAGAGGCTTTGGAAGAATTCTATGAGGGTATTTCACTGGCCTGTGAACTTTACAAAATAGATCTGGTTGGAGGAGATACTACCTCTTCAACTACGGGAATGATCATAAGTATTACAGCTATTGGAGAGGCAGCCAATGAAGACATCGTTTACAGGAGCGGAGCAAAACCAAATGATCTCTTGGTGGTTAGTGGTGACCTGGGAGCCGCATATATGGGGTTACAAGTCTTAAAACGAGAAAAAGAAGTATTTAAAGTTAATCCAAATAATCAGCCAGATTTGTCTGCATATAGTTATATCATTGAGCGTCAATTAAAACCAGAGGCCAGAAAAGATATTGTGGAATTATTAAAAAAACTGAATATTCAGCCAACTTCCATGATTGATATTAGCGATGGTCTTTCTTCTGAAATTCTTCATTTGTGCAAACAGAGTAAGGTTGGTTGTAACCTTTATGAAGATAAAATTCCATTAGATCCGACGGTAATTTCGGCATGCGAAGAGTTTAAACTGGATAGTACTTTAGTGGCTTTAAGCGGGGGGGAAGATTATGAGCTATTGTTCACTATTGATCAAAAAAAATTCCCGGAATTAAAAGGCAATCCTAACTTTACTGTAGTGGGGCACATAACAGATAAGAATGAAGGCGCACATTTAGTTTCCAGGAATAATTCTAAAATTCCACTTACCGCTCAGGGGTGGAATTCATTTGCCAAAGCATAATTAAGCTACCTGTTGGGTAGTCCTATGTCTTTTTTGGTATAAGTCTTCTAAGGTATCATTGATCTCTTGAAGTTCCGGTGTTAAAACGGAAAGATTTCCGCTT
>NZ_JBATGR010000132.1:0-3932 GCF_049665975.1 Eudoraea sp. | reverse complement strand
TTTTTTCTTCTTTGCCACTTTCTAAGGCCGGATTTTCCTCAAGTTCCTGATTTATTCGCTGTTCAAATGCCTGCGTAGGAAGCTGAATTAACTTCATCAACTGAATTTGCTGAGGAGATAGCTTTTGCGATAATTTAAACTGTAAGTGTTGTTTTAGCATAGGCTTGTATTCTTTTCCTATCTATAAAGTTAAAGAATTAATATGATGTAACGACTTAGCCCTTAAAACTCGGCATTTTGTGGGGTTCTTGGAAAAGGAATCACATCTCTTATATTGCCCATTCCGGTAGCAAATTGCACCATTCTCTCAAAGCCAAGTCCAAATCCACTGTGAATGGCAGTCCCAAATTTCCTTAGATCAAGATACCACCAAAGTTCTTTTTCATCTATCCCTAAAGCGGCTATTTTTTCTTTTAATACCTCCAATCGTTCTTCACGCTGAGAACCTCCTACAATTTCACCTATTCCCGGGAATAGAATATCCATGGCTCTTACGGTTTTCCCGTCTTCATTTAAACGCATATAAAATGCCTTTATTTTGGCAGGATAATCAAATAAAATAACTGGGCATTTAAAATGTTTTTCTACTAAATAGCGCTCGTGTTCACTTTGTAAATCTACACCCCATTCATTAATTTGGTATTGAAATTTTTTCTTTTTGTTTGGCTTGCTATTCCTTAAAATTTCGATTGCTTCGGTATATGTAATTCTTATAAATTTATTATCTACTACAAATTTTAACCTATCTATAAGTGCCATTTCACTTCGTTCCGCCATAGGTTTAGTTTTCTCTTCATCGAGTAGCCGTTTTTCCAGGAATACCAAATCCTCTTCACAATTTTCTAAAAGATAAGAAATAATGTTTTTAATAAAATCTTCTGCCAGATCCATATTATCTTTAAGATCATAAAAGGCCATTTCAGGTTCAATCATCCAAAACTCTGCAAGATGTCTTGAAGTATTCGAATTTTCTGCCCTAAAAGTAGGGCCAAAAGTATATACTTTACCCAATCCCATCGCATATGCTTCTGCTTCAAGCTGCCCTGAGACAGTTAGATTGGTTTCCTTGCCAAAAAAATCTTCTTTATAATTTACATCACCGCTATCTGTCAAAGGTGGAGTTTTAGGATCTAATGTACTAACTCTGAACATTTCACCTGCCCCTTCTGCATCCGAACCAGTAATTATTGGAGCATGAAAATTATAAAATCCGTTTTTTTGAAAATATGAATGGATTGCAAATGAGAGGGCAGATCTGACACGCATAACGGCTGCAAAGGTATTTGTGCGAATCCTTAAATGGGCCTGCTCTCTTAAAAACTCCATTGAATGCTTTTTGGGTTGAATAGGATAACTATCCGGATCAGACACTCCATGAACAAAGATTTCAAGCGCTTGTATCTCCACGTTTTGTCCTTTACCCAGGCTTTCTACTAGGACTCCTTTTATTTTTAAAGCAGCTCCTGTTGCAATTTTCTTTAGTAAGTCTTCATTGAATTGTTCAAAATCAACCACACATTGGATATTGTTAATAGTAGAGCCATCATTTAAAGCGATAAATCGATTGCTTCTAAATGCTTTCACCCATCCATTTACTTCTACCTCCTGTTTTAAAGGTTGTATCTGGAGTAGCTCATTAATACTGTATGATTTCATATGAGATCAATTCTAAATTTGAATGGTAAAGATAACTTTTTGGTAAAAATATTTAGCTCTAAACCGCTTATAAAATACCTGTAGCGTATCAACGATTCAATCTTCCGATTTACTTTTGGGTAATTCCTCTTTAGGAAGAATATCTATTTGAGGTTTTTTGAGAACTTCTTTGTTTGCGATACTCCGTTCTAATGAAAGAAGTAATGAAGGAAGCAAAATTAAATTGGCTAACATAGCAAAGAGCAATGTAGCGGATACTAATGCACCCAAAGCAACCGTTCCCCCAAAACTTGAAATTGTAAATACCGAAAAGCCAAAGAAAAGGACGATAGAAGTATAGAACATACTAACACCTGTTTCACGTAAGGCGGCATAAACCGATTTCTGAATTCGCCAATTGTTAGCAGACAGTTCTTGCCGGTATTTCGCCAGAAAGTGAATGGTGTCATCTACTGAAATCCCGAAGGCAATACTAAAAACTAATATCGTGGAAGGTTTAATAGGAACTCCTACAAAGCCCATAATCCCGGCGGTAATTGCCAAGGGTAAAAGATTTGGGATTAAAGAAATGACAATCATTCTGAATGAACGAAATAAATATGCCATGAATAGAGCAATTAAGAGAATTGCAAGGGATAAAGAAAGCACTAAATTCTTTACCAGATATTTCGTGCCTTTTAAAAAAAGCAATGCTTTACCGGTCACATATACATTAAAACGATCTTCCGGAAAAATTTTCTTGATTTTATCTAGCATGGATTTTTCAATTTCCTCCATTCTTTCCGTGGGTACGTCTTTAATGAAAGTGGTAATCCTGGCAACCTGCCCTGTACTGTCAACAAAATTCTCAATTAAGCCTTCATTTCCCTGGGATTTTCGGGCAACATCCATAATAAAATTGTATTCCTGAGACGTAGGTAACTGGTAATATTTAGGAATTCCACTATAAAAAGCCTGCTTGGAATACTTTACCAAATTAACCACGGATATGGGTTTTGATAATTCCGGGGTCTCTTCAATCATTTCCCCCAACTCGTTCATTTTTTTCAGAGTAACTGGTTTTAATACCCCTTTTTTTCTTTCTGTATCTATGACAATCTCAATAGGCATAATTCCGTTGAACTCTTTGTCAAAAAATTGAATGTCTTTATAAAACCCGGTATTTTTAGGCATATCTTCAACTAGATTCCCGGAAATTTTAATTTGATAAATTCCGATAATACTAATTATTAATGCTATTAAAGAGATCGAATAAATAGTTATCCTTTTTTCCCGCACTATATGTTCCATCCAGTTTACAAAAGCATCTATCCATTTTTTGTTGAGGTGTTTAAGATGTTTTGTTTTTGGAAGGTGCATAAAGCTATACACAATTGGTATAATAAGTATAGAAAGCATAAAGATGCATAGAATGTTTATTGATGCCACTATACCAAACTCGGTCAAAAGTTTACTGTCTGTTATAATAAAGGTTGCAAAGCCGCATGCTGTGGTAACGTTGGTCATGAGTGTTGCATTGCCAATTTTTGATATTACCCTTTTTAAGGATAACGCCTGATTACCATGTTTTTTAACTTCCTGTTGATATTTATTGATTAGAAAAATACAATTGGGAATCCCAATTACGATGATAAGAGGTGGAATCAAGGCCGTTAGAACTGTGATTTCATATTTCAAAAGCCCGAGGATCCCGAAGGCCCACATCACCCCAATTAGCACAACACACATTGAAATTAATGTTGCACGTACACTGCGGAAAAAGAAAAAGAAAATTAAGGAGGTAACAATAAGAGCCGCTGCAATGAATATTCCTATTTCGTCAATGATATGTTGAGTGTTCATTGTTCTTATATAGGGCATTCCAGATACCCGAACATCCATTTCGGACTCTTTCTCAAAATCGGTAATTAGTGTATGAAGGTCTTTTAGAATAAAATCTTTCCGAACCGGAGTGTTTACAATATCCTTGTCCATATAGACAAGCGTTCTTATGGTTCCCGTTTCTTTATTGTATAACAGGTTATCATAAAAAGGTAAATTATTGAACATAAATTGAGTTAGACTGTCCACCTCAATATTATTGCGCGGAGTCTGCTCAATTAACGGGCGTAGAATAAATTGTTGTTCTTCCTTGTCCCTTATAAGTTCCTTAAGATTATCGACAGATACAACATAGTCCACCTCGGGAAAAGCAGCCAATTGTTTACTTAATCTGTTCCATCTGTTAAAATTTTCAACTTCATAAAGTAAACTGTCTTTAATGGCAAAAGCAATGG
>NZ_JBATGR010000131.1:0-17968 GCF_049665975.1 Eudoraea sp. | reverse complement strand
CTAAAGTGGCTCATGATGCAGATCTTGGGAAAAGGACAAATACGGTATTGCAAACTTGTTTCTTTGCAATATCTGGTATCCTGCCAAAGGATGAGGCCATTCAGAAAATAAAGGATGCCATTGTTAAATCATATGCTCACAAAGGTGATGCTGTAGTTCAGATGAACTTTAATGCTGTAGATAAATCACTAGAGAATTTATATCAGGTTGAATACCCAAAAGAAGTAAGTAGTGAGAAAGGTTTACTTTCCGCCATGACTAATGCTCCGGATGGTTTTGTTAAGAATGTGCTTGAAAAAATATTAGGAGGGCATGGAGATGAATTGCCAGTCAGTGCTTTTCCGGTAGATGGAACCTTCCCAACCGGCACTACTCAATATGAGAAGAGCGGGATAGCTAATTTTATTCCTATATGGGACGATGAAGTACTTTGTACACAATGTAATAAGTGTGTGGCCATATGTCCACATGCTGCAATTAGGGCTAAAGTCGTCCCTAACGAGGTTATGGCAAATGCTCCGGGTAGTTTGAAATCAGTTCCTGCCAAGGGAAGGCCATTTACCGCAGATACAGAATCTTATGTATTACAGGTATCTCCTGAGGATTGCACAGGATGTGACCTTTGTGTAGCTGTTTGTCCTGCTGAAAGTAAGGAAATCGAGAATTTTAAAGCCATCAATATGAGGAAGAAACTCGATTTTGATGAGGTGGAAAATGTAAACTGGGATTATTTTATCAATATGCCGGACTATGACAGAACGGCCTTACAAATCACCAATGTCAAAGGTTCTCAGTTTTTAGAGCCGCTGTTTGAATTTTCAGGTGCCTGCTCTGGATGTGGTGAGACTCCTTATATTAAAATGCTAACCCAATTATACGGTGATAGTATTCTCATAGCCAATGCAACAGGTTGTTCCTCAATATATGGAGGGAATCTTCCAACAACTCCTTACAAAACCAACAAGGAGGGAAGAGGTCCTGCTTGGGCAAATTCATTATTTGAAGACAATGCCGAATTTGGTTTTGGAATGAAACTGGCCTTAACCAAGAAGCAGGAAATTGCAGTTAATATGTTAAAGCAGCTTAAAGATGTAGTAGGGGTTGAATTAACAGAAGCCATTCTGAACAATCCGGAAGAAACGGAAGCGGAACGAAGCCAGAAATTTGCTGATATTGATAAACTTGAAGAAGTATTGTCAAAGAAAAAAGATAATCCCGCTGCTGTTAAACTAAGTCAACTTACAGAATATCTCCGTAAAAAAGGAGTCTGGATACTTGGTGGCGATGGTTGGGCTTATGATATAGGATTTGGAGGTGTTGATCATGTCCTGGCTTCAGGTGAAGATGTGAATATTATGGTTCTTGACACCGAGGTGTATTCCAATACAGGCGGTCAGACATCTAAAGCTACTCCTTTAGGGGCAAGTGCTAAGTTTTCAGTATCCGGAAAACGAACAGGTAAAAAAAGTCTGGCTCTTCAGGCCGTTTCTTATGGGAATGTATATGTGGCTCAGGTAGCAATGGGCGCAAAGGATCTTCATACGCTCAAAGCCATTGAAGAGGCTGCAGCGTATCCGGGACCATCGTTAATTGTTGCTTATTCACACTGTGGTGAACACGGATATGACCTAAAAGATGGAGCATTGCAACAGCAAAAAGCCGTTGAGACCGGGTATTGGCCATTATTCAGGTTTGATCCTTCTAAACCTAAAGGGAAGAAGTTCAGATTAGATTCGAAGGCACCCACCGCTCCGCTAAGTGATTTTATGTATAACGAAACCCGTTTTACAAGGGTAGTAAAAGAAAATGCAGAATTGGGTGCAGATCTCTTGAAGCAGGCTCAGGAAGAGGTAGAAACCAAATGGGAACGCCTGGAACTTTTTAGAGATATGTAATTCTGTTATTCAGAAATAGAGATAAATATAAATGTAGTATTTAAGGTCAATTCTAAATTAACACAGTTTATGGAAGACAAAGCAAAAAGGTTTTACGAGACTGCCATTCAAAAACTGAAAGAAGCCAATGATGAATTATGTAGACCTGCGGAAGACGTTGTTGCTTTTATGGTATGCCAGAATTCTCATATTGCCATCGATAATTACCTAAAGGGGTTTTTAATAGAAAATGATATAGAGCCGGACGCAAGTGCATCTGTTGATAAGTTATATGAACAATGTAAAGCTGTGAACAGGAATTTTGAAAAAGTAAATTTATCCGGCTTTGAATGCGAAGCTCATCAATTAGATTCAAGATTCTGCAGTGGTGTAACCAACGTTAGCAGATGTTTTAACATTGCAGATAGACTGGATACGTTTCTTAGGGAGGAAAAAATCATTAGTTGAATACTATTGTAATTTCTTAGGGTAAAAAGAACCTGTGCTTGGGACATTAATACGTTGTATTCGTCCTAAAATACTTCGTATTGCTATAATCTTTTCATTACTTGTATTAAACCATTAATATTCAAGAACATGAAAAAATTATTTATGATTATGACAATAGCCTTGTTCAGCACAATGGCTATAGCACAGGATTCAGAACCGCTTTATCTGTTATTTGAGTTTATGCATGTAGATGAAGGCCAGGGCGATGCATATGCGGAAACAGAGGCATTTTGGGAAAAAGTTCATGTACAAAGGGTTAAGAATGGGGACTGTATAGGTTGGGATCTTTGGCGTCTTCAGCCGAGTGGGCAAAAACAAGGTGCTCAATTTATGACTGTCAGTCTTTACAATGATCCGGTTAAAATGATGTCTGGAGGAGATTTTAATAAGGCGTGGACAGATGCATATCCCAATTTATCGGATTCAGAAAGCAATGCAAAAATGGAGATGACCGCAAAAAGCAGGGATCTTACACATAGGGTATTCCTGGTTGAAATAGATAAGACAAAAGATGATTTTGATATGCCGCTTGGAACTCTGGCAATAATTAACTTTATGAAGGCTAAACCCGGGAAGTCAGGTGCATACGAGAAAATGGAATCAGAAGTCTTTAAAAAATATCACCAAAGTGATGTAGATTCTGGCGGCCGTGCTAATTGGGGATTATTGAGGAATATGCTGGGTTATCCAACGGAGGCATACGCAACCCATATTACAGTGGATATGTTTACCGGGTATGATCAGTTTTTTAATGGGAGCAACAATGGACCAGCAAATGAGGAACAGCAAAAAGCATATCAGGAAATGGACGAGCTTAGAGACCTAAAGTCAGTGACTCATGGAACATTAGTAAGAAAAGTTCGTTGAATTTTTAGTTTAGCTTAATTATTATTTTAGTCAAATCCTCCCAAATTCCCGGGAGGATTTTTTGTGTTTAGCTCCAGGTTTTTCTAAGAAAACGAATGAAGTTTGCATGCATAATATTTTCAATATCCTCTTGCAAATAACCTCTTTTAGTTAGCAAATCCGGAAGTTTCTGTAAATCGGCTATAGTATTTATATCAGCCGGACTTTGCTCCTTTCCAAATCCGCCATCGAGATCGGTTCCTATTCCCACATGTAAAGCGTTCCCGGCAAGTTGACAAATATGGTCTATATGATCTACCATATGCTCCAGAGTCAGACCCATACTTTCAGGGGTAGATTCTCTTTTTACCCAGTTAGGTACCATCATCCAGGCATCCAGGGCAACACCTATAACCGCATCTCTTCGAATAAGCTCGTTGAACTGTTCATCTGAAAATTGCCTAGTATGATCTACCAGTGCCCTGCAGTTATTATGACTGGCCCAAAGAGGCCCCTGGTATGCCTTCATGGTTTCCCAAAAGCTTTCATCACATAAATGGGTGGTGTCCAGAATTATATTGAGCCGTGCTATCTCTTTTAATAACTCTTTTCCTTTCCGGCCTATTCCTCCAATGGAATTTGTGCCATGAGCGTAGGTTCCGGGCCCATAATGCGCAGGTCCAATGGCTCTAAGGCCCTGTTCATAGCTTTTCTCCAGATGATCAATGGTAATAATAGAGTCGGCTCCTTCCAGACTAAGAATGTAGCCAATGGGGTTTTTGCTGTTATCCAAAGAATTCCAAAGGTCTAAATGGCTATTTAATTCTGCCAGATTGGTAATCTGAACCATCTCTCCGATGGCTTCCATAGCTCTGTACCAGGCAAGTTGACCCTGAGTTTGTGCCCATGCCTGGTGGGGGGAGTTCCATCCGGGAAGTTCATTTTCTTTTTTTACGTAACGAGCGATCTGAGTAGCCATACACAAGCCAATATTCCCCCTGCGCATGGCACCGAGAGAAACCGTATTTTTACCCCTATCAGGTTTGTCCGTCATCCCTTCCTCCTTCGCCCGGATATCCCCAACGGACCAGGTTAGATCCCGGTTCCATTCCATTGCGTTCATCGCCAAATCAAGATGTGCGTCAAAAATAAACATATGTGCTTTTTAAATTTGCATTTGATGATCTCTTGCGGCAATTTTCCACGCTCCTGTGATCTTACCGTCCTCAACAGTCAAAACTTTGGAATATTTAGCTACAGTGGGGCAAATATGCATAGGAATGGCATAAAAAATATCGCCAATTTTTAAGGTTTCACTTTTGGCATAATGCAGCACTAAATGCTCTTCACTTTGTCCGGTTTGCTCTGCATCTTCCAGTCCAAAGATTTTTACCCTTGGAAAATTCATCTCCGGAGCTATCGCTTTATGCCCCAGATCCAAACAGATCACCCCCTCTTTTGGTTTACTAATAATCCTGGTGATTAAAACTGCCGCTTGTAAAAATGGCATATCCTTAAAAGAAGTTCCATAGCGCTCATCCCAAAGCAATGTAGTACCGGGACTGGTTTCTACATCATTTCTTGCCGCATGAATGGGGAAAGATGGGGAACCACCCATAACTAAAGTTTTTACTTCCAACCCCAAAGCTTCAATTTTGTTTTTAAGATTTAGCACCAAACTAAAAGCAGCATCACAAACCTTTTTTCGAATTTTTATGTCGGTATCTCTGATATGGCCATCATAGGCATGAAGTCCACGAGCCTCTAAGTTTGGGTCTTCTGCAATTTGCTTGAACAACTCAACCGCATGGTCATTTGGTTCTATCCCCGTTCTGTTCATGCCAGTGTTAAGGTCCAGGTATAATGGAACGCAAATCTCTCTGGAAGCAGCTATTTCTGAAACAAGGCCAACGGTAATTTCATTATCCACAATAGTAGAAAATACTGAATTGGGATATGTCGCAATCAGTTGAAAAAGCCTGTTTAAATTGGCGCCAACAGGTTGCAGTGCCAATAAAATGTCTTTGGCACCGCATTGTGCTAAAAGTTCGGCTTCTGCAATGGTGGCACATTTAAATTTTTGTATACCATGTTGCATTTGCATCTTTATAATCTCGGCCGTCTTATGGGTTTTTATATGCGGACGTAATCTGCTTACATCTCCTATCATTGAAATCATCAATGCAATGTTTTTTTCAATTCTATCTGGATAGACCAACAAAGAAGGAGAAACAATTTCTTCTGGATTATCAAGTTCGTACCAATTTTTACCTGCCATTTTGAATCTGTTTAATGCAGTTGAAACATAGCCTCAATTTCAACCGGGATATTTCCCGGTAACATCATACCTACAGCACTTCGCACACCAACACCATTATCTGCACCAAAAATATCCGCCATTAATTCGCTAAAACCATTGATAACTAAAGGGTGTTGTCCAAAATCCGGAGTAGAATTCACCATACCTAGTACTTTAACGACCCTTTTAATCCGGTCCAAATCTCCAAAATGTGTTTGTATAGTAGACAGCATAGTTAAACCAACCTGTTCTGCTGCCAATTTGGCCTGCCCCAGGTTAAGATCTTCACCAACCCTACCTGTCATCAATGTTCCATCTGATTGCATAGGACCCTGTCCGGATACATAAAGAAAATTATCTACTACTAAGATAGGCTTATACAATCCGGCAGGAGGGGGAGCAGGAGGTAATATCAACCCTAAATTTGCTATTCGTTGCGAAGGTAATTTGTTCATATGTTTGTTTTAAATTAATGTGTTTAAGATCAATACTCCAATAAGCCCCATAACCCCAACAGTGGTTTCCAAAACTGTCCATGTTCTGAGGGTATCTCTAACAGACAAGTTAAAATACTCTTTAAATAACCAGAAACCTCCATCGTTGACATGAGAAAGCATTAAACTTCCTGATCCAATAGCCAGTACCATTAATTCAGCATTCACACCTGTTTTGGAAACTAGTGGTAATATTATTCCCGCAGCAGTTAATCCTGCCACTGTAGCAGATCCCACACAGACCCTGATCACTGTTGCTATGAACCAGGCCAATACTAACGGAGAAATAGTAGATCCGCTTAGCATATTGGCTATGTAATCACTTACGCCACTATCTACCAGGACCTGTTTTAGAGCACCAGCGCCTGCTATAATTAAAAGTACCATTGTAATTCCTGAAATTGAACTACTCACAGACCCCATTATTTCAGGCATTTTTTTACCTCGTGCAAGTCCCAGGGTATAGATTGCAACCAGTACAGCTATAAGCATGGCTATTACTGGATTGCCAAGAAAATCTATAATGGGCTTAAGATAGAAATCTTCAGGAAGAAACAGATCTGCCAAGGTGGCAATTCCAATAAGGAGGATTGGTAATAAAGCGGTAAAAATGCTTATTCGCATTCCCGGCATTTCATGATCTTCCAGTATTCTGGGATTTACAAATTCCTTAAGTGGGGTTGCCTTTATATTTTTTATGGTCCTGGAAAATAAGGGGCCGGCTACAATTATTGCCGGGATTGCCACTATGATCCCATATAGCAGGGTTTTCCCCAGATCGGCATCAAACATTACGGCTATGGCAGTGGGAGCAGGATGAGGTGGAAGATACCCATGTGTAACGGATAGTGAGGCCAGCATAGGTAAACCTACATATAAAAGGGGAAGCCCGGTTGAGGCCGCCACAGTAAAAACCAGGGGTATTAAAATAACAAAACCTACAGAATAGAACATGGGGATACCTACTATGAAACCGGTTAGTACAAGAGCCCATTGTATATTTTTTATGCCAAATTTACTGACTAGTTTTGAAGTTATACGTTGTGCTGCTCCGCTATCGGCAACCAATTTGCCCAACATGGCACCAAAGCCTAAAATCATAACTAAAAACCCCAAAGTATTCCCTATTCCGTTCTGGATAGATTGTACCACATCTTCAAGCTGCATTCCCTCTGCAATACCCACAAATAATGAAACAAGTATAAAAGTTATAAATGCATTAAGTTTAAATTTGGCAATCAGGATAAAGAGAAGTATTATCCCTATAATTACTATAAGCAGCGGCATATGGGTCGTTGGTTATGATCTTTGAAATACTAAATATACTATTTCATAAAAGAAATAACAGAGTTTAGTAATAACAAAAATAAAGGGCCAATTTGGCCCCTATTTGTTTTAACTTTTACTTTCGGGAGAAATATATTTATAAACAAGGCCCGCTAATAAGGCGCCTACTATAGGCGCTACCCAAAAAAGCCATAACTGGCCAATTGCCCAGTCGCCTGCGAATAAGGCCTGACTAGTACTTCTGGCAGGATTTACCGAAGTATTCGTGACAGGAATACTGATAAGGTGAATTAGAGTAAGTCCAAGTCCTATGGCTATACCTGCCATTCCTTTTGGAGCTTTTGAATGGGTAGCTCCAAGAATAATGATCAGGAACATAAAAGTCATTACAACCTCTGTAATAAGAGCGGCTAACATACTGTAACCACCCGGGGAATGTTCCCCATAACCATTACTTGCAAAGCCGCCAATTTCAAAACCAGGTTTTCCAGTAGCAATTAGGTATAATATTCCTGCTCCTGCAATACCTCCCAATACCTGCGCAATAATATATGGAACCAATTCCTTACTTTCAAAACGCCCTCCTATCCATAGTCCAATAGAAACAGCGGGATTCAGGTGACAACCTGAAATATGCCCTATGGCGTAGACCATAGTTAACACAGTAAGACCAAATGCAAGGGATACTCCTAAGAAACCAATTCCAAGTTCGGGATACGCTGCGGCCAGAACGGCACTTCCGCATCCACCAAGCACCAGCCATAGGGTGCCGATAAATTCTGCTAGTAGTTTTTTCATTTTTTTGCTTTGTTGGTTAATTAATAATTTTTCTCAAGATAAACATTTTTAATATAGATTAGAATATGATGCGAATTACTAAAAATATATCAATTAATAAATATTGAATTGCTTTTATTACCTTGTATGAAATAAAGCAGGGATGGATAAAAGGGCCTTTTTAAAAAGTATGGGGAAGATGGCGGCAATTACGCCTTTTCTTCCTTATAACCTGAATGCAAGTGAAATAGACCTTCAGCGGAATTATGGTAATGGCGATGAGGAATTCTGGAAGGGTATCAGAAAGGATTATCTGTTAAAACCTGAGTATATAAACCTGGAAAACGGATATTACAATATAGCCCCTCAACCAACCATGAACAGGTTTCTGGAGCATGTTAAAAACATTAATTATGAGGGCTCCTACTATATGAGAACTGTTCAGTGGGAAAATAAAAAAAAGGTCACTACACGTTTAGCGGCTTTGGTTGGCTGCTCGTCTGATCAATTGATCATTACTCGCAACACTACGGAATCTTTAGACATGATAATTGGGGGTTATCCATGGAATGAGAATGATGAGGCAATTTTTGCAGAACAGGATTACGGCTCCATGCAGGATCATTTTGCATTGATTGCTAAGCGGTACGGGGTTGTCAATAAAGTAGTCTCCGTGCCTAACCACCCGGTTTCAGATAATGAATTAGTTACATTGTACGAGGCACAAATTACCCCTAAAACCAAATTGATTATGGTGTGCCATATGATCAATATTACAGGGCAAATATTACCTATTCGAAAGATCTGCGATATGGCGCATAAACATGGTGTTGAGGTCATGGTTGATGGAGCACATTGTATTGGCCATATTCAGGTTAATATAGATGATCTGAACTGCGATTATTACGCTTCAAGCCTTCACAAATGGTTAAGTGCTCCCTTAGGAGTTGGACTACTTTATGTTGCCAGAGATAAGATATCAAAAATTTGGCCCCTTTTAGCAGAACATGACCGGGATCCAAATGACATTACAAGGTTAAATCATACAGGCACCCACCCGGTTCATACCGATCTTGCAATAGATGATGCCATAGATTATCTGGAAATGATTGGAATGGAGAGAAAAGAGAAAAGATTAAGATTCTTACAGAGATATTGGAGTGAAAAATTAAGGAATGTAAAAAATATTAATGTAAATACACCGGTTGAGGATTATCGAAGTTGTGGGATTGCCAATGTGGGAATTAAAAAAATAGCCCCTGCAGAATTGGCAAATACTCTTTTTAATGAATTTTATATATTTACGGTAGCTATAGATAATTCCAGCGTTCACGGATGTAGAATTACTCCTAATGTATACACGACTACAGAAGAACTGGATACTTTTGTAGAAGCTATGAATACATTGGCTTCAAGAGCGTGATGTTTTTAACAGCTATTCAGTCCATTTATTATAGATGGTTTCGCCAAATAAAAAACCTGATATATGTCATAGGAAGATAAGGGTTGAGGGTCTAGTTTTGGGCTGTTTTATTCTGTTTATCACGCTCAAATTTATATTGCTATTTATAAGGTTTTATTAATACTCAAGGGAGTAATTTCCTAAATCTTTTACTAGTAAAATAGATAATGGTGTTATAGATATTGTTATTTTTTAGTACCAAGACTTGCGATATAAAAATCTAAAATATAAGCCCTCTAAGAGAAAACACTAATTAACAACTTTAACTAAACAATATGACTGAAACTAAAGGAAAATGGCAATTAAAACACAGTATTGTGTTATTGCGCGTACTTATTGGCTGGCACTTTTTGTATGAAGGTGTTGTAAAGCTTTACAACCCGGATTGGACCTCTTTTGGCTACCTGGCTACAGCACAAGGTCCTCTGGAGCCCCTATTTTTGGCAATCGCAAAAGAACCATTAATTGGATGGGCTGACACCCTTAATTGGATGGCTTTAATGTTTGTAGGGATTACTCTTTTGTTAGGGATCTTTGAGAAAAAAGGAGCTTTGGTAGGGGCTTTATTACTTGCCATGTACTATTGGGCACATCCTCCTTTCCCCTGGCTAACACAATTAAATGTTGAGGGGAGTTATTGGTTTGTCAATAAAAATTTGATAGAACTTGCAGCCTGTATGGTTCTTTATCAATATCCTACCGGACAATATTTTGGTATAAAATTCTTATTTAATAAAAACAAAGAACAAACTAAAACTGAAACCTTATGAAATGGACTAGAAGAGATGTAATTAAAGGCTTAGGCGGAATCCCAATACTTGGTGCTGTTTGGTGGGCTGGTGCCGCAAATACGGTTTCCAAAAACAGACAGCGCTCAGCTATACTCGAACAATTAAATATACAGCCTTCGTTACCTTCTGCGGTAAAAGAAATTAGCGGTGATCCCGTAAGAGTCGGAATTATTGGTTTTGGTATTCGGGGTGAACAATTATGCAGAGCATTAGGATTTGCAACAAAAGAATGGTTAGAAGAAATGAGATTGGCTGCAGAAGAGGATCCTAATCATTCCCGACTGAAAGATTTTCTGAATCAGGATGAACTGAATGTAAAACTTACTGCTGTTTGCGATGTGTATGATGTTAGGGCAGACAGAGTAATTAATTCTTTTTCCAATGAGGATACCAAGGTGATTAGATTTAGGACACATCAGGAAATGATCCGTAGCGGTAAAGTAGATGCCGTAATTATTGCCACCCCTGATCATTGGCATGCACCTATGGCTATAGATGCTCTTGAAAATGGGGTACATGCTTATGTGGAAAAACCGATGACACATACAGTAGAAGAGACTTACAGGTTAAAGGAAGTCGCTGAAAAGTCAAAGGCGGTGTTAATGGTTGGTCATCAACACAGGCAAACCTTGAGTTTTCAAACAGCCCAGGATATCGTGTCTAAAGGAGTGCTTGGTCATGTTTCACTCGTCCAGACCAATACTAACAGGAATGATGACAACGGCGCCTGGAACTACTATATAGAGGACGAAGCAAATCCACAAACCATAGATTGGGATCTCTTTTTAGGCTCGGCACCAAAAATACCCTTTAATAAGAATCATTTTTTCAGATGGAGAAAATGGTGGGCATATGGATCCGGTCTTTCCGGAGATTTGTTGACCCATGATTATGATCGTCTTAACTGCGTACTGCAAATGGGTATCCCTACATCCGTAATGGCTTCAGGTGGAATATACACTCACAATGACGGACGTAATGTGCCTGACGTCCTCCAGGTAAATATGGAGTTTCCAGATTTTAGTACAGGGAGTAGTCAGAAAAAAGGGAAGGAAAAAGGGATGACATTTGTCTATAGTGCAACTCTTGGTAATGGCTTCAGCAGGCCAACTATTCTTATGGGACATGACGGCACCATGGAATTGGGTAATCGACTTACGATATGGCCGGATAGCAGGTCTACAAAGTATGCTGATCAGATTGAATCTGAGAAAATGAAACCATCGGTTCCGGTTTACAGCTATAATCCAGGGGCCAGTGTGCCCGATGCGGTTTCCTCGGCAACATCTCAGTACTTCGCGGATAAAGGCCTTATGTGGACATACATTAACGGTGCAAGGGTTGATTCAACATTTCTTCATTTAAGGGAATGGCTCAGCAGTACCCGTAACGGAGGTGAAGTGAGCTGCGGAATAAATGAGGGATTTGATGAAGCAATATCAGCTCATATGGCAGGACTTTCAGTTAAACTCGGAAGACGAATCAAATGGGACGCTGCAGCACAGCGTATTATTCCCATTGAAGGAATCGATTTTGACGAGGTACTTTTATCTGGGATGTAGTAGCGAAAAACAATAGCAAAAGATTTATATCTAAGAAGATATATTGCAAGTAATCAGGACTCTTTTTAGTCCTGATTACTTT
Source organism: Eudoraea sp. (assembly GCF_049665975.1). Lineage (GTDB taxonomy): Bacteria > Bacteroidota > Bacteroidia > Flavobacteriales > Flavobacteriaceae > Eudoraea. The sequence goes on along the minus strand of NZ_JBATGR010000131.1, from coordinate 5,984 downwards.
TTTTTGCACCATTTTTTAAATAATCCAAAATTATGACATAACGAGTTAAACCTGATAAATATCATATTATCTGCATTTTACATGACGTAATTTTGAGTATATCATAATAAAAATAGTCATGCAAGTCAAAAAAAACCCAAAAGTCGATTTAAATAGAAATAGCGGACTGTATTTTGTAATAGGACTCACAGTCGTTCTATTTTTGACCTGGCGTGCTTTGGAATACAAAACGTATCCTAAAGACACCACAACTATGGATATTGCTCAGGCCGTAGATGACCTTAAAGAAGATGTTCCGGTAACCGAGATTATAAAAACAACACCTCCGCCTCCGCCACCAGCTGCTCCTGAAGTAATTGAAGTAGTAGAAGATACAGAGGAAATAGAAGAAACTATTATTGAGAGTACAGAAACCAGTCAGGAATCAGTGATTGAGGAGGTAATGGACGTTGGTGATGTTGAAGTTGGCGAAGAAGAAGAAGATATCATAGTCCCCTTTGCAGTCATAGAAAATGTTCCGATTTATCCCGGTTGTGAAAATGCACAAGGCAATGATGAACGAAAAGCTTGTTTTCAAAAAATGATACAAGCACACATTGTTAAAGAATTTGCCTATCCAGAGAGCGCCCTTGAACTGGGAATTAAGGGAAAAGTATTTGTACAATTTATGATTAATTCTAAAGGAGTAGTAGAGGGAATAAGGACAAGGGGCCCGGATAAACTATTGGAGAAAGAAGCACATCGAATTATTGCTTCACTCCCAAATATGACTCCGGGGATGCAACGCGGAAAATCTGTAAAAGTTCCATATAGTATACCTATTAACTTTCTAATTCAATAGAAATAGAGCACATGACTATTTCCCGAGGATTGATTCAACTAGTACCCCGGTATTGGAAAGGATCAATCCTCATTTTGTTTGTAATCTACTAACTTTTGTGGTCCTTCGAGTAATACCCTTACAATTTGAAGTGTCCCATCCTCCTTGGTCGCTATCTGCCACTTTATAAGTGAAATTAATCCGTCTTCTATTTCAATCCCGGTTATACTTCTCGGATGTACACAGCTTCCATCATTAAATAAGGGGATATCACCGGGTTCAGGGAATCTTGGCCTATGGGTATGTCCCATCACGGTTATTTTTAAGTTATTTCGCAGAATCCATTTCTTTATTCTTCTCTCCACCTTTATTAATTCACGGTTGTTTTTGGCAGGACTTGTGGGATCTGCTATTCCCCAAACCTGCAAGGGTTTCCAAAGTATGCGCACTAAAAAGCGATTGAACCGCCAGCCGTGATAATTCATAAAATCTGCCTGGTGTCCGTGTGTTAAAAATAACTCCTGACCACTTTCTCTGTGTTTTAAAATTAAAGCTTCATGAAACTGTAATTGGTCTAATAAGGCAGCTTCCTTTTCATCTTTAGGTTCAAAGTAGGTATAAAGATTTCTTTTTACATATTCCGGATTTCGATATACCATATCGTGATTACCATAAATCATATGCAACCTGTTTTCTTCGTGAAAACGTTTCATTAGCATATAAATATTCTTATGGGCTTCAAAAATAGGTTCAAAAGTTAAATTCTCCCAAAGCTCATCGCCATCTCCGAGTTCACAGTATTGGAACCCATTATTAAAATAATGCTTTAAAGCGTGATAATAGATATTTCTGTTATTGGCAAACTCATCTGCAAAACTATTGTCTCCCCTGTGACAATCACTAAAAAGAATAAACTTGGAGGAGTCGTCAAAGGCTATGATTTTGGCCCTTTTGTAAGCGTTATTAAGTCTGTTATCTGAAGACATTATTATAATTTGTATAAATATCCAAAAAATGCACCGAACAACGCTAAAGTTGCTTTAACAAAAAGAAATCGAATAGTTTTGTAATTTTACGGTCAATCTGTAGACATATATAATTATGGGATCTATAAATGAAGATATGCCGCTGGAAATGTTAATTAGCTTCGATAAGCTATTACAACAATATGATACTATGGCCAGAAGTGATGATCCTTTGTTATCATCCAGGGCTAAATATGTTTTGGAAACGCAGGCACCATTTCCTGAATTAAGGGATGGTTTTTCAGATATTTCACTTCTTGAAAAACACAAAGATGTTATTCGGGTTATTTTGCAGGACTCGTTTGCCGAGGTATTAAGCGAGAATGAAATTAAGGCTGCTTCTCTGCCTTATTTTGATATTGTATTTAATAAGTCCAAAAGATTTCAGAAAATTTTGGAAAATGCAGGTAAGGACTTCAAGCCTTTTATACGAAATCAGGATGAAGGGATAAACTATATTATGGCCAGTACAGTAATCCTTAAATTCCATTATGGATTTAACCTTGATTTTAGTAGACCGTATTTCTATGATATACCAGATGCTAATGGAGTTATGCATCATTATCGCATTTTATACAATGCTGATTTTATGGATATATTACCAACAGATTTGGCAAAAGATTTAACCCAGGCAGATGTTGATAAACTATTAGAACATCCGGAAGATCTTGATCTCTGGAAGGAAATGATTCCTCCAAATAGTTTTATCTCAAAAGGCTTTGTAATCTCCAATATGTTTAATGTTACGGCAGAGCATACCATATCTGAAATTAAAACAAATCTTATCTCAGTTGATAAAAGAGGAAGCGAAACCTTTATAACAGATCTGCAGGAGACCTTCAGGTCCTTCTTCAAGATTAAAGAATTAAAAATTGGTTTTGTCACTTATAACTCAAAAGATGATCAGTTAGAACGTGTATATGGCAATGGAATAGAAAGCTTTCTCCTTAAAGAGAAAGATAACGAGTTGTGCAATAATGCCCTGTGCATCGGTTCCTATGATAAAATAGTGAATGAGAAAGGCTATTTTGCCGTACCTGACGTTGATAAATATTTTAAATTATCAGAAGGGATTGCGCCCTACAAAGGATTGCATGAACAGGGAATAAAAAGCGCCATTTTTGCTCCTATCGTCAATGAAGGAGAACTTTTAGGAGTTTTGGAACTGGTGTCCACTAGAAAAAATCAGTTAAATGGCGTTAATGCAACAAAGCTGGACGATGTAATGCCCTATATTGTTGCGGCTGTAGTGCGCTCTAAAATTGAAGAGGAAAATTTAATTGATGCCATTATTCAAAATGAATGTACTTCGGTGCATTCATCTGTTCACTGGCGATTTGAAGAGGAAGCCAAACAATTTATTATCGACGGCCTTGAAGGCAGGCAACCTTCATTTAAAGAAATAGTTTTTAAGGATGTATATCCTTTATACGGTCAAATAGATATTAAAGGCTCTTCCCAGGCCAGGAATATTGGTATTCAACGTGATCTGATGATTCAATTATCGAATATCAAAGAAGTATTGAATGCTGCATTGAAATTTGAAAAATTACCGGTATATGAGGAACTTATATACAGAATAAACAATTTTATTGAAGACATAAAAGAGACCTTATTTTCGAATAGTGAACAGACAATTTTTGACTTCGTCTATGCAGATGTAATACCAATCTTCAATCATCTTAAAAAACAAAGCAAAGAATTGGCTAATATGGTTGAAGAATATGAAAAAACCATTAATCCGGAAACACATTCTTATTACGATCACAGAAAACAATATGATGATAGTGTGATGCTGATTAATAAAAAACTGGCCTCTGTAATTGACAAGCATCAGGAAGCGGCACAGGAAATGTTTCCCCACTTTTACGAACGCTATAAGACCGATGGCATAGAACACAATATGTATATAGGTAGTTCTATTGCGAATGACAGGGATTTTGATCCTTTATACTTAAAGAATCTCAGGCTGTGGCAGCTACAGGTCATGTGCGAGATGGAAAACAAGTACTACAACCTTAAACCGGAATTGGATGTGCAGCTCGACGTTGCTTCTCTTATACTTGTTTATAGCACCTCCTTGTCTATTCGCTTCAGAATGGATGAGAAGCAATTTGATGTGGATGGCACTTACAATGCGCGCTATGAAATAATAAAAAAGCGCATTGATAAATCCTTTATCAAGGGAACCAATGAAAGGCTAACCCAAAAAGGGAAGTTATCTATAGTTTATTCGCAGAAAAAGGATGAACTGGAATACCTTAGGTATATCTCTTTCTTGAAATCCAAGGGATATTTCACTAATAATATTGAAATAGTGGAACTGGAAGGTCTGCAGGGCGTATCTGGCCTTAAGGCAATTAGGGCAGAGATTCTGTATAGGAAAAATACGGAAGATAAAAAAACCTTTACTTATGAGGACCTCATGGAAGAATTAAAAGCTTAAAATTGACGCAACCTCATTAAGAGGGTTTTTTCCAAAATATTTGAAAGCAAAAGCAAAGGCAATTACAGATGCTATAATACCTACCGCAAAAATAGTATAGGTAATGCGTAAGATTTTATATTTTCTGTGGAGCACTAATCCAAGAAAATAGAGATCCTTAGTAAGTGAACTATAGATATAATCTTTGTCCTTGGCCAATTCTTGAATAGCCCATTCATAATCTTCCAATTTCATATGATGAAAATTTCCAAAGAAAAGGAGATTCACCTTTTTATTAGTTACATCTTCCTTACTAAATTTACCACTGGTGATATTAGGACGTGTTGCAATAACTGCCATCACCATTGAAGTAACCGTGAAAATCAGAAAAATTAGTGTTGGGTAGATGAGGTAGGTATTTGAAGGATTATCCAATTTAGGTATTAAGTTAGATAAGACCACAGAAATGATAATTGCGTTAACGGACAGTAAAATATTTGCCTTGGTATCTGCAATATCACTTAAGGTGATGTGGTTTTTTATGGTTACACGAAACAAAGTTTGTATGCCCCTATCAGGGCTTTCGTTCTTATACTGCGCCTTTAATTTTTCTTTTTTCGCGAATTCTTTTTCCTTTTTTACTGCCTTTACAAGATTCATCAGATTCTTGTCTTTTCTTTCCTGCCAGTTGGCTTTTGCATAGTCAGTATAATATCGATGTTCTGTTCTGAACATTTTGATATTCTGCTCCATCCATTCTTTAACTGAATAATCCTTAATGCCCAGTAATGAAAGCTCTTCCCTGAGCAATTCACAAGTGTCCAAATAGCTTTTCTGAGCAAAATGTGAGGCATCAGCATCACGGATAATTTTTTCGCTCAAACTTTTGGGTTCATTTTGCATTTTTGTGGCCATAATACAAGCCTGAACATTTTTAATTTTGGCCTCGTCATAGCCTTCCTTGGTTAGAAATTCTTTAGCTATTTCGCAACTACTTCTTTCATGCTCATCTGTCCCCCTGGTATATCCTGTATCATGTAACCAGGCCGATAATAAAATGATTTCCTTTTCATTATCATCAAGTGAATTAGCTTCCGTGAGTTCCAGGGCACTCTTTACTACCCGTTGTGTGTGTCTTAGGTTATGGTAAAGATATTTTGGATCTAGTTCTGTCGATAATAAATCAACAGCAAATGCTTCAGTTTTCGCAAGAATTTCAGACATGCATCAAATTTATAAAACAAAATTACAAATTATACGGTTTCTTCTAAAGTTAACTAACTACAACTAATTTTAATTCAATTAGTATCAAAATCAATTAGGATAACAGTGCTTGGACAATTCATTAAATCTCTGCCAAATGGACGACCTTTTGGTTAGTTCATTGAAATTCTATAAGATTTCCTATCTTTAAAGTTCTGGTCTTAATATAACAATATTTAAAGTTAGAAAGCACAGAATATTTAGCCTTTTACTTTAATTTTTCGCTTATTTTTTTGTTTACAGTAGTTCATTCAAGATAAAATACCTTCCTATAAAAATGAATCGATTATATAAGTCATTTAGTCTAGTAGTCAGCTTTATGGTTTTGTATTCCTGTGCTACCCATAAGTTACAGTACAATGAAGAGGCTTTGATTCCACTACAATCTAAAAGTGAAGTGCAACACTCTTTCTATTTAATAGGAGACGCGGGGTATTCTCCCTTGGGATCA
>NZ_JBATGR010000130.1:0-1860 GCF_049665975.1 Eudoraea sp. | reverse complement strand
CCACTAAGATGGCCACAGCTTCTGCCCAATAACCTAGGAAAAGCGCTAATAAAAAAGCAACCAGCAGGATGTAGATAATTGGATCCACAAATTGGTCTGCCAGGATAAATCGCTTTTTCTTAGGGCCTTTCTCCGGGATTTGATTTTTGCCATAGAGGGTAATTCTGGTTTGTACCTCCTTGTCATCAAGCCCAATATTGCCGTCACTCTTCAAGAGTTCGATACTACGGGGAACACCTATAGAAAATATTTTACTGATCATCTGGAGCCCTATACATTAATATGGAATTGACCTTGGTTGGAGAAGTTAAGCCTCCCCGGATTTATTTACATCACAAGGTATCATAAAGACAAAGGTTCACCAATGATATCAGTAATTGTTCATACTTCTTACGACCCTTAATTTTGAAAAACCAAGATAGTATCGATGAGTGACATTGCCATTTTAGTTTTAGGTGTTTTAGGACTGTGGCTGGGCACGGAATTCACGGTAAAATATGCCATAAAAATTGCCCGACGCTTCAGGATCTCCGAGTTATTCATCGGACTTACCATACTTGCCTTCGGGACAGACCTTCCTGAACTGGTTGTGGCGATAGAGGGAGCTTTTTTTAATTTGGCAGGTACTGATGTATCCGGGGTGGTGACCGGCAATGCCATTGGTAGTTCCATATGCCAGATCAGTATCATTGTTGGAGTTATTTCATTATTTTATTTTGTGCATATTGGTAAGATCCAGGCTCGACAAATAGGAGCTGAGCTTATTGGTTCGGTAATTTTGTTGGCGCTTGTTTCCTTTGACGGCATAATTACCTGGAATGATGGTGCTTTGCTGCTTATGGCCTTCTTATTGTATATCTACACGCTTTTGCAACGGGAACGTAAGGTGCGTAAAAAAACTACTCCAGAGGTAGAAAAATCCACCTTTGGGATCTGGTTTCAAATTGCCTTGCTGGCAGGAAGTTTAGGTGTTGTAATCCTTAGTTCCCATATAGCCATTGAACAGGCAATTGTAATCGCTGTAAATTGGGGTGTGGGTCAATCCTTCATTGGCGCAGTCATTATTGGATTAGGCACCAGTTTGCCTGAACTCGCTATCTCCTTAAATGCCTTGTCAAAAGGTCAGACGAGTTTATCTGTAGGGAACATTGTTGGGAGCAATATCTTTGACCTTTTGGTTCCTCTGGGCCTTGGTTCTCTGATTTCAGCCATAAAGGTGGATCAATATATTCTACGATTCGACCTCCCAATATTGTTTATCTATAGCATCATTTTCGTTTGGTTTTTAATACGAAAAAAAGGGATACAGAAACACGAAGGCCTGGCTTTAGTAATTCTTTATCTCGCTTATGCAGTGGGCAAAAACTTTATGAATTGATTGACATAGACGGATGGGATATATTCTCTCCATCATTATCAATGCTGCCCTATTCGAAGCGCTGGTTTCCAATCAAGGGAAATCCCTTTATGAAAAGTGAGATGCTATCTGGGAGGAGCGCCCATTATTTTGACGGATATTATTTGATCCTGTGCCAGGGTGAAGTGTGCGAAAAATACAAGAATTAGTACTAAAATTTCACCATGCTTAGTCACCATTCTAGATATTATTTGAGTTATACCCCTAAATTAAATAGGGCAACATAAAATGGCAATGACTTAGATCAATTCAGACAGTTTAGGTGAGTTGTTTCTTTCATTAAAAAATGTGTTCAAGTACGAAGAGGAATTAGTTATGAGTGCCAAAAAGTTGTTGTTTTTAAGGCCTTAAAGAAAGCTAAAACAGAAGTGACATCCTTTTTAGATGAACCAATTTTTATAAGATTGGGTACAAAAAAGAATAAGATAGAGTTGTCCTGAGTA
>NZ_JBATGR010000129.1:0-4696 GCF_049665975.1 Eudoraea sp. | reverse complement strand
AAGGAATCCTTTTTTAAAGCTGGTTCCAGCAATTGAGGATCATAAGTTATATTTAGTAATTTGTCTGTTACCAGAGTTTGTTGTTTTTGAACTCCACCACCGGGCCAGATAATTTTTATAGAATCTACAGATGATTTATTTCCAAGCCCAAAATGAAATACACTTTCTGGTTTGGAGAGATAGCCTCGTCCTGAAATTAAAGACTGCTTCTGACTCATTCCATCGGAATAAATTTCTACTACACTTCCATAAGCGGCAGGATTTTTATCAGAACCTTTTAATTTGACCCTTAAATAATGGCTATCCGGATTTATCTGAGAAAGCCTGTTTTCCATAAGCAGAACGGGATCATTAATATTATTGATCACAAGATCTAAATCCCCGTCATTATCCAGATCTCCATAAGCCGCCCCATTGGAATAGGTACCAAAGTTAAGCCCCCAGGAATCGGTAACATCCTCAAAATTTAAATCTCCAGTATTTCGGAACATGAAATTTGGAATTTTTATCTCTGGAATGGCGGCTATTAGTTTTTCCTTGCTAACCAGTCTGCTGGCTGTGATACGGAAATCCCCGAAATCTCTGTCGGTCACATCTTTTGGAAATCCATTAGTAATAAAAAGATCCTGCCAGCCGTCATTATCGTAATCGGCAAAAAGTGGTGCCCAACTCCAATCCGTTTCCTGGATTCCGGCAAACATACCCGTGTCTCCAAATATTGGAAGACCTGTTTCCGGATTTATACCAAGATTTAGTTGTAGTGTGTTTCTGGTATATTGCGATGCGTAGTTATACTTTTTAGTAAAAATTTCTTTCTGATAACTGCTGGGTCCCTGGAATAACTTCTTTCGTTTATTGTAATAGGGCTGCATCTCGGATGTAAAAATATCCATATGCCCGTTATTGTTTATATCCACAATATCGCTACCCATGGAAGAAAGGCTAAAGTGTTTAAATATATCCCCGGCCCGGTTGGTGTACGTCCCATCCTGATTATTGATATAAATAAGATCATTACTCAGGAAATCATTGGCCACGTAAATGTCCATCCAGCCATCTTCATTGAAATCGTGAATTAGAGTACTATGACTATATCCGTGAAAGCGAATTCCGGCTTCTTCTGATACGTCTTTAAATACCGGGTGAGCCCCATTTTCATCCCAGTCATTTTTATACAGCCTGTCCCGGCTAAGGGATGTACCATCGTCTTCTAATGGACTAAACTGGCTTGGATTTATTCCTTCAATCCTGTTCACTCCAATAAAAAGATCCAGGTCACCATCGTTATCATAGTCAAAAAATTGAGCATGTGAAGAGTAGGTGGTATCTGCAATTCCGTAATCCTCAGCCATTTCTTTAAATAGGGGAGTACCATTATCATTATTACCCTGATTGATGTACAGGAGGTTCCTCCTTCTGTCCGGATTTTTGTAAAAAGTGTTACAAATATAAATATCCTGTTTCCCGTCAAGATTAATATCTATTATAGATACGCCTGAGGACCATAGCAGAGAATCTGGTTTATTTATTCCGGCATCTGCGGAGATATCAATAAATTTTAATTGTCCTTTATTGAGGAACAACTTATTATCTACCTGATTGCCAGTGAGGAAAATATCGTCTAATCCGTCACCATCCAGGTCTCCCAGTGCCACACCTGAGCCATTGTAGACAAATTCATTATCAAGGATATTAATAGAATCATTTTCGCTCAATTGATTGGTAAAATTCAGTCCGGAATTTTGAGGTGAAACACTTTGGAAAAGAACCGTATTTTTTTCAGAGTTATCGCAGCCTGCAATTAGCATTAGCAGTAAACCTATAGCTGCTATAACAGTTTTTAGTTTCATAGGACCTGTATTTTAAATCAACATACAAAAATGCAAGAACCCTGGCACATGAACAAATAAAAAGGCCGCTTTTCAGCGGCCTTTTAAAATTTATATATTCAATAGTATTAGTACCCGGGATTCTGAGCTAAAATATCAGATCCTTGAATATCTCTTTGTGCTTGTGGAATAGGGTATAATTCACTTTTACCGGCAGTAAAGCTTGCACCACCAAATTTGGTAACAAGGAACTGTCCTTCATAAGCTAAATACGTATTTAATGTTTCAGCAGCTATTCCCCATCGTACTAAGTCAAAGAATCTGTGACCTTCTCCGGAGAGCTCAAGTTTTCTTTCGAAACGAACTGCAGTTCTTGCAGCGTCCTGAGAAGCAAAGTCTGCAGCAACATATTCAGAAATATTGTAGTTAGCGGCATCTGTACCATCAGGATTTTTAACCCAATGCTCTGAAAGCGCAGCTCTACGGCGTACCTGGTTTACATAGTCTAATGCCTTTGTTAGTGATCCTGCTTCAACTTCAGCTTCAGCAGCCATCAGTAATACATCTGCATAACGAATAATGGTATAATTCATAGTAGCATAACCACGAGTCCAGGAACTACCATCTGTGAATGTGTTCTCCTGTGATTTGTAGTAGATGTATTTCTTCGGAGAATAAGGCCCTGCATAAGGGAAACTTCTAATCCAGGCAGAACCGGGATGAGCTATCCAATCTAAATAAGGTATGGATTTTCTTCCAATTGAATGATCAATCCTTGGATCTAACGGACCTGAATCCGGTACAAAAGTATCCTCATCATTTCCATCCACAATTACATGAAAGAATGAATTTTGCACGGCATTGGCCGGATCATTATAAGATTCGTCCAATAACGGTAAACCATTTGCTTGTGTTCTAAAAGCATTAGCTAAAGATAAACTTGGCTGAAAGAATCCACAGCAATTACCAGGACCGTCAGGACCTGTGTTATATGGATAATTTAAATCATCAAAAGCATTTGCGTTATTAACACTTCCCGTATTATTTGCAGATTCAACATCCATAACAGATTCTGCATGGTTGTCATTTTCAGCATTATAAATTTGCGCGTAATCATCTAATAATGCATATGCTAAACCATTAGATGTTACTCCATTGGCAATTACATCATCAAACCAGGTTATAGCCTCGCTAAACTTCCCTTGAAATAATTTGGCTTTGCCCATATACGCTGCTGCAGCCCATTTATTTACCCTACCGGCATCTGTAACCGCAGGTAAATTATCATACGCATACTGGAAATCTGCTTCTATTTGTGCCCAGGCAGTCCCAGAATTTGGAATAAGAACAACTTCCTCTGATGGAATGGTTTCATCAAAAACCGGGATGCTACCAAAATGCTTCTGAAGATCAAAATAAAAATGACCGCGTAACATTCGGGCTTCACCACTAATTCTAGCTGCATCCGCTGCTATAAGAGCTTCGGGGTTAGCAGTAATCGTTGCAAGTACTCTGTTAGCTCTTGCAATACCTTCATAGCGTCCACGCCATAGGTTATTCAAATCCCCACTGGTAGGATCTGTTTCATAACGCTGTATAGGATTAATAGTCGAATAATCCCCGGCATCTGTTCCCTTATTGGCTTCTCCACCCATAATAGAACCCGTAACCCAATGGTTAGGACCTTCAAACCTGTTTCCAAATACTCCATTTAAGGCAGCATAGGTCCCAATAAGAAGGGCTTCAATACCATCTGCTGTTCCTAATTGGGCATCACCCAATGAGCCGGCAGGAGGTACTTCTAAAAATTCATCGCTACATGAGATGCCCAAAACCAGGGCGCACATGACGAAAATTCCAAATTGTTTAATCTTTTTAATTGCCATCATAACTTTTTTTTTCAAATATAATTAAAAATTTATCATAATATTTCATAATCAAGGTCTTAGAGTCCAATATTAACATTTATCAGATAAGATGGTGTTACAGGATAGTTACCCACATCAATACCAAAAGCGGTATCAACATCTCCACCAACAGCAGGGTCCAATCCGCTGTAGCCCGTTATGGTCCAAATGTTATTCGCAGAAATACCTAATTCAAATTTGCTAAGTGTATTGGAATTTTTAACCAGTTGGCTGAAAGAATACGTAAAAGCAAGTCTTTGTAGTCTTGCATAACTACCATCTTCTACATACCAGGAATTAGAAGCTCCACTAGTACTAAGATTAGAAGCACTTTCCCAGATAGGAGCAGCTGCGCTGTTACCCAATTCAGGCGTCCATGATTTAAATGCCGCAACACCTTTGGCAGAACCTTCAAAAGTACCAAAGAAATCTCTAAACCATTTGGATTGATTAAATATTTCCAAGCCAGTAGACCAGTTCCAGAACATCTCCATCCTTATATCCTTATATTTTAAATCTATGGTCGCTCCACCGCTGTAATTTGCTACAGGATCGCCAAGATAGGTCCTGTCATCTGGTGTAATTGCACCATCACCGTCTACATCCCTGTATTTAAATCTACCAACACCGGCTCCGTCCTGTGAAGGCGAGGAAGCAACATCTGCAGCACTTTCAAAGTAACCTATTACATCATAACCAAAAAAGGAAGATAATGGCTTTCCAACCTGGTTTCTTGTAGGAAATATTCCTCTAAAACCTGGTCCGTCTAAAAAGTCGATACCTGGTGCAAATTCCACCACTTCATTTTTAAGGAAGGTATTATTAACTGCAAATTCAAAAGTAAAATCTTCTGAAAAATTCCCTCTCCATACAACACGCAGGTCAATTCCTCGGTTAAGCATAGACCCAACGTTTCTCGATGGTGCACTGGCATAGTTACCCGTTACACCTGACAAAGGC
>NZ_JBATGR010000128.1:0-2815 GCF_049665975.1 Eudoraea sp. | reverse complement strand
GTACCATTCTCGTCAATTGAAAAAAATGTACAAGAAAAAACGAAAAGATTTAGGGCCAAACTTTTCACGTAATTATCAAAATGTGACTAATCCGTAATTACTCAAAAACCCGAAGTATATTACCGTTTAGTTCTGTGTTAAACGTTTTAAGCGGATTGTTTGTAATTGTATTTAAGGGTGCCCCGTTTTGATCAAATTCTGATCCATGGGTAGAACAACGAAAAATTCCTCCATTATCATCCAAAAATCTCACCTGATCTGTTTGCTGATGACTACATATCTGACTTGCTGCAACAAAATTCCCCTCAAGGTTCTTAACTACTACTACTTCATTCTTTAAGATAAAATCGCCATTATTCTGTAATCCTGACCCTTCCTGTGAATTAAGATCCACAGTGAAGTCAACACCAGTAGGTATGGGTTTCATTTCCACGTCTCCATCATCACTTGAACAACCATTAATACAAGGGAAGGTAAGCGCAAACGCCGCCCCTGCTCCCAGACTTCTTAAAAATTCTTTTCTCTCCATAACAATTATTTTTTAACATTTACAAGTACTTCAAAGCCCGGAATCGGGCTAAAAACAACTATAAAAAGAACGCTTCAAAAGAGTGATTCGTATACCTTAGTAGTTAAACGTTCCGTATTCGCTCTTAATTGTCAGCTTTTTTGAAGTATTTGGCTCTACATAGCCAACAATTTGGGCATCTACGTCAAATTCCCGGGAAATTGCTATCAGGTCTTTTGCAATGCTTTCATTCACATAAAGTTCCATCCGATGACCACAATTAAAGACCTGATACATTTCTTTCCAATCCGTACCTGATTGTTCCTGTATTAATCGGAACAATGGTGGTACGGCAAACATAGAATCTTTAACAATATGGAGCTTATCTACAAAGTGAAGAATCTTAGTCTGTGCCCCCCCACTGCAATGTACCATGCCATGAATATCTTTAGAATCGTATTTCTGAAGAATTTTTTTAATTATCGGAGCGTAGGTTCTGGTAGGAGACAGTACAAGTTTACCAGCATCAAGGGGAGAACCCTGGACAGCGTCTGTAAGTTTTACACTTCCTGAATACACTAATTCTTCAGGTACATGAGAATCATAGCTCTCGGGATATTTAGTGCTCAAATATTTTGAAAAAACATCATGCCTTGCCGATGTAAGTCCATTACTACCCATCCCTCCGTTATATTCAGTCTCATAGGTAGCCTTTCCATAGGAAGCCAAACCAACAATTACATCCCCCGGACAAATATTTGCATTATCTATAACACAAGTCCTTTTTAACCTTGCTGTTACCGTAGAATCAACAATTATCGTGCGCACCAGATCACCAACATCTGCGGTTTCTCCACCGGTACTATAAATAACAATCCCATGTTTAGCCAAATCTTCAATTAATTCCTGCGTGCCATTAATTATTGCCGAAATGACTTCACCCGGAATCAGGTTTTTATTTCTCCCGATAGTTGAGGATAGCAGTATATTATCTGTTACCCCTACACATAAAAGATCATCCAGGTTCATAATCAGGGCGTCCTGGGCAATACCTTTCCAAACAGATATATCCCCTGTTTCTTTCCAATACATATAAGCGAGTGAAGATTTGGTGCCTGCACCGTCTGCATGCATTACCAGGCAGTATTCTTCATCCCTGGTCAGGTAATCCTCTACAATCTTGCAAAATGCATTTGGAAATAGACCTTTGTCCATATTTTTTATGGCATTATGCACGTCTTCCTTTGAAGCAGAAACTCCTCTTTGGTCATAACGTTTGCTGGCAGATGAATCCATGGGTTTTGGTTTCCGCAAAAATAGGATAAACCACAAAAAAAGCCCACAAAATGTGAGCTTTAATTATATGCTTATTTAATAAACAATAGTTCCCGGTATTTTGTCAGCGGCCATGACTGATCTTCAATTAGTTGCTCCAGCTTATCGCAATGATATCTGATTTTATCAAAATAAGGCCGAACATTATCGCTGTAAGCAAAAGCTTTCTTATTCAGGTCCTTTAAATTGTTTGCGCTTTTTCTGGCATTGGTCATATCATCGGTATTCTTTTTTAATTCAACCATATGCTCTGCAATCTGTTCAATAAGAGTAAGATGACCTTCAGATAATTTTTTATGTGCCGCTCCATAAATCTCTTTTAAACCCAGAACATTTTTAATTAACTTATTTTGGTATTCAATAGCCGAAGGAATAATATGGCTATAAACTAAATCATTAAAGACCCTGCCATCAATTTGGGTGTGAAGAATATAAGTCTCTAATTCAACCTCCTGCCTCGCTTTAACTTCTATTGTACTCATTACTTCCAGGCTATTAAAAAGTTCCAGACTTTCTTTGGAAGTCATAACCTGAATCGCGGAAGGAGTAGTTTTGTTATTACTCAACTTCCTTTTTTTAGCTTCTTTTTCCCATTCAGCACTATAACCATCACCGTCGAAACGAATTCTTTTGGAAGACTTGATATATTCTCTTAATACATTAAAAACCGCTTCGTCCTTTTTTAATTTCTTTTTATTAATTAAAACATCTACTTCCTTTTTAAATGCCTTTAATTGATTTGCTACAATTGTGTTTAGAATGGTCATTGGTTTTGCACAATTGGTTTTTGAACCAACCCCTCTCATTTCAAATTTATTCCCTGTAAAGGCAAAAGGCGAGGTGCGATTTCTATCTGTATTATCGAGTAAAATCTCAGGAATCTTACCTACTACATTGAGTTTTAATTCCGTTTTCTCTTCCGGGGAAAGCTTTCCTTTGGAAACCCCTTCCAATTCATCCAATACATTACTT
>NZ_JBATGR010000127.1:0-2484 GCF_049665975.1 Eudoraea sp. | reverse complement strand
GCCTCTTCTAAACTAAACTTACAAAGCGTAGATTTTTCAATAAAAGGCATAGATTTTTTTATAAAAAAATCAGTTCTGTTTTTCCATAAGTCTGCTCTGTAATTTGGATCAAAACTGATAAAGGCTTCTTGAGTTATGGCATCGAATAAATATCGTCCGTAGGCCTCTTCTAAATTTCCGCCCAAAAGTGCTGTCGCAGCCCCAAAATGGACAATATTTTTATTAAACTTTTTCTTAATCGCCGGACTGTATTTAAGTTCCTTGTCTGCACCCCTGCTAAAGACAAAATCACGTTCTCCGTCTTCATCAATAGAAACAAAGGCTAGGGTAGTAAAAGTTTCTGAACGTTGAGCTAAAGAAATGTCGACGTCCTCATTTTCCAGCACCTTCAATAGAAATGTGCCAAAAGGATCAACACCAACACATCCAATAAATGCACTTTTCCCTCCAAGTTTCGCTATGGCACAGGCTACATTGGCCGGGGCCCCACCTGCTTTTTTTGTGAATTCACTGGCTAAAGATAAATTGCTACCTTGTTTTTCGGCAACAAAGTCTATGAGCAATTCACCTATACAAAACACTTCTTTCATAAATCAATACTTAAAGCAATTCCCAAAGTAATGAGAAATAAGGTGTTACTCCAAAAAAAACAGAACTATTTATTAAATCGATTCTCACCATTGTCCTAAACCCTTTATATTCATAAAAGACACTTGGTCCGTTTTAAAGAATTGATTACCTTTTTCTGGAATTAAAAATCTAATAAAATGAATCTATTTGATGAGATTAAAAAGAAACTAAGTCAGGAATTTATTGATATAGTAGAATGGATTGACACCACTAATGATACCATAGTACACAGATTTGAGCGTTATCAGAATGAAATTAAAAATAATGCCAAATTGGTAGTTAGAGAAGGTCAGAAGGCCGTATTTGTAAATGAGGGTCAATTAGCGGATGTTTTTAAACCGGGGACACATACTCTGAATACCAAGAACCTTCCTATTCTGACTACTTTAAAGGGATGGAAATATGGATTTGACAGCCCTTTTAAGGCAGAGGTATATTTTGTTAATACCAGATTGTTTACAGACGAAAAGTGGGGAACAAAAAACCCGGTTATGTTGAGTGATGAACGCTTTGGTTTAACTGAGATAAGGGCTTTTGGAACTTATAGTTTTAGAATTAGCGATGCCGGAAAATTCGTTGTAGACGTTGTTGGCACCGATGGTAATTTTACAAATTACGAGGTTAATGAACATCTCAAGAGTTTAATTGTGACGCGTTTTACAGATACTGTGGGGGAGGCCAACCTACCACTGGAATTATACGCCGCAAATACAAGTGAGCTTTCCGAAACTTGTCAGGAAGTTATGAAACCAGAATTTGAGCGTGTAGGGATAGAGTTGGAAAAATTCTATATAGAAAACGTTTCCATGCCCGAGGAACTGAAGAAGGAAATTTTTGAATATAGCAGATTAGACAAACTAGACTTGTCCAAACTCTCTCAATTTAAGGCAGCTAAAGCCATGGAAGCCGCTGCCAAAAATGAAGGCGGTACTGCCGGAGCAGGAATGGGTTTGGGCATGGGTTTTGTTCTGGCGCAACAAATGGGGACTTTAATGGGTCAGCCAGGGCAACAACCCTTTTCTTCACAACAGCCTCAAGGTACTGCTCTGCCACCTCCAATTCCTGTTCAGGTAATGTATTACTACGCTGCAAATGGTCAACAACTTGGCCCTGTTTCATTTGATAAATTAAAGGAACTTTTTGCAAATAGGACTATTAACCGGGATTCTCTGGTATGGAAACAAGGTCTTATGGGGTGGACAGCGCTTAAAGAAATAGAGGAGTTAAAGGCTTTTTTGGGTGGCAGTACACCACCGCCATTACCTAAAATGTAGTAACCGTAAGATTTAAAAAACACTATTCTAATTTTACTGATTTTGGTAATAATTACAAATGGAAGAAGCCCAGTATTCTGAACAGAAAAAGTCCTGTGCCAATTGTGGCGCAGAACTAAAATACAAACCAGGTTCACACCAGGTTAAATGTGAGTATTGTGGATATGAAGAATTTATTGAAAAGACAAAGCGAAGTTTTGAAGAACTTGAACTGGAACATTATATTAAGGCGGTAGGGGATAATGCATATACAGAAACAATAGATCTTCTGCATTGTAAGAATTGTGGTGCGAACCAACATGTTGAAGAAAATTACAAGTCGCTCCATTGTGTTTATTGCGGAGACCCCCTTATTAGAGAAGATATAGAAAGAGAAGGCTGGATACTGCCAGGGGCGCTGGTTCCATTTCAATTTGATAACAAAGAGGCGGGAAGGATATTTATAAATTGGGTGGAAAGATTGTGGTTTGCGCCAAATAAGCTTAAACGCGCAGCATTAGATCCGGAAGCTATTCACGGTCTTTATCTCCCTTTTTGGACTTTTGATGCAGAGCTCTTTGCATCTTACGAAGGTCAAAGG
>NZ_JBATGR010000126.1:0-14289 GCF_049665975.1 Eudoraea sp. | reverse complement strand
AGGCGGATGTAGATAAGGTAACATTATCTATGAATGATACATTAATTAAGCCTACTGGGCCTCCTGCACTCCCCTGCGTACTAAAATGGTTGATATTTGGAATTTCCATCCCGTCTAAATAATATACCGATTCATTTGGCGCGCCACCTCGTATTATGAGATCGTTTCGAAATCCGCCAATAGAAGGTGATACCCCTGGTAAAGTTTGTGCTACCTGCACTACATCATTATTACTTCCGGGATAAGTGGCAATTTCTAACGCGGAAAGGGTTTGTGTGGACAAAGGCGTTTCTTTTGGTCTGCTAATAGTGTTGGCATTAGACACTACTACTTCCTTAAGTTGTTCAGTTTCTACTTCAAGTATAAAATTATAGGCCGGGGTTCCCTTCGAACGTACAATGATATTGTATTTTGTCTGGGATTTGTAACCCAGATAAGTAACAATAAGATTATAGGACCCCGGCGGCACCGCTTTTATTTCGTAAGTGCCATCAAAATCGGTCTGAGCTCCCAGCTGGGTGCCCTCTAAGAAAACAGAAGCCCCAAACAATGGAGCCTCGAGTTCATCCAACACTTTACCATAAACTGTGGCGGTAACCTGTGAATAAAGGCCCTCTGAAACGAGTGCGATGATGGTAAATAGTATTAACCTTCCCAATTTAAAGCTCATATTGTTTAAATTAAATCAAATATAATCAAACAAAATAACCACTAAATAATCGTACTGCCTTATAAAAATCTGTTAAAACCTTGTGGTCAGAATAAGATTGATGGCGTAACCATGTCATAGACAGAATTTTTAAGCAGAGATCATGCTAACATCCATATGGCTGTATTTGACTCAAAAATATTGGCTATATTACCAGTCTTTTGTGAACCATCACAAGTAACCAACCGTAACGCATGGCAGAAAAGAAGAAATTTGGCACTTTTGCGGGAGTATTTACCCCTTCCATACTTACCATTTTAGGGGTTATTATGTACATGCGTTTGGGCTGGGTAGTTGGTAATGCTGGTCTGTTAGGTGCCATTGTAATTATCATAATAGCCCATGTAATTGCAGTCACCACGGGGTTAAGCGTATCTTCAGTAGCAACTGATAAAAAGATTGGAGCCGGTGGCATCTATTATGTGCTATCTCGGAGTATGGGAATTCCTATTGGAGGCTCAATCGGAATAGCCTTATATGTAGGTACCGCTTTTTCTATTGCACTCTATTTACTGGGTTTTTCAGAAAGTTTTAATGCGTATTTTGGATTTGGCATGACGGTCAATGATTTCAGATTAACAGGAACCATAGCATTGTTAGCATTAACCGTACTTGCATTAATAAGTACCTCTTTGGCTCTAAAAGCACAATATTTTATCCTGGTCGCCATTGTTATTTCGCTGGTTGCTATCTTTTTAGGGTCATCAGAATTTGCACCTGAATCAGTACCCCTCTTTTCAACCGAAGGCGCTGTTCCTCTTGAGGTAGTCTTTGCAATATTTTTTCCGGCGGTTACAGGTTTTACCGCTGGCATAGCTATGAGCGGGGATTTAAAGGACCCCAAAAGATCAATACCCTTAGGTACGTTATCGGCTATTGCTGTTGGACTTTTAGTTTATCTTGGGCTTGCTTTTTTTATGGCATTTACCATCAATTCCGATGTCTTGAAAACAGATTATAACATTTTAATGAGGATTGCCATATTTGCACCAGCCGTTGTTGCAGGAATTTGGGGAGCAACCTTGTCTTCGGCCTTAGGTGGCATTCTTGGAGGTCCAAGGATTTTGCAGGCCATGTCTATTGATAAGGTGACCCCTAAAATATTTGGAAAAGGAAAAGGAGTTAACAATGAACCGGTGAATGCCTTATTAATGGTATTTATTATTGCCGAGGCCGGTATTCTTATAGGGGAATTGGACGTAATTGCGCGGGTGGTCTCCATGTTCTATCTGACTGCTTACGGTTTCATCAATATTTCCTATTTCCTGGAAAGCTGGGCGAACCCTGATTTTCAGCCAAGTTTTAAAATTAAGCGCTGGATCGGCCTGCTTGGTTTTATTGCGTGTTTTGGGGTTATGTTCAAGTTAGATATGATTGCCATGTTTGTGGCTTTGGCGGTAATTGGTGGTCTCTATTTTGGCCTGCAACGAAAGGAAGTAAAGCTGCAATCAAATGACGTATGGCGAAGCGTTTGGGAAAATGTGGTAAACAAAGGATTAAAAAAGATAGATGCCCAGGTGGATGAAAATTCCAATTGGAACCCAAATATTATTCTCTTCAGTGGAAAAAGTGATCATCAATCCTATTTATTGGAGTTATGTAAAACAGTTTCGGGGCGTACTGGCATCGTAACTAACTTTAAGCTCATCGTTGCTTCCAGAGATGATACACCTTTAAAAAAAACAGAGCAAATTGTGCGAAATGAGTCTTATACGGAACTTGGTATTTTTGGAAGGCAAGTAAAAGTAGATAACATCTATAACGGTATTACGAATATTGCCACAGTTTTTGGGTTTTCGGGGGTTGAACCAAATACCATAATGATGGGATGGCCCAAAGGTTTGGAAAATTCTGGTGAATATGCCAAAATGACCGAGACCTTGTTGTATCTGGATTATAACTTATTGTATTTGGATTTTGATAGAAAAACCAAATTTGGTAATTATGGAACCGTAGATCTTTGGTGGAGGGAAACAGATAGCAAGAATGCCGAGATGATGCTTAATATCGCACGATTTATAATTGCCTCCCCTAAATGGAACAATACCAATATCAGAGTGTTGTTTGTTAATAACAACAATGTGGATAGTACTATAATACATTCGAAAATTACCAAACTTGTTGAAGATTTAAGGGTGAATGTTGAAATTATAATCATTAACAATGCCGTAGAACAAAAGCCATTCTATAATATCATTGAAGAGCAATCTGCCTCTACTGATCTGACTTTGGTAGGTATTCCGAATTATAAAATTGAAAAACAGGCCGAATTTGTTATAAGAACCAATCAATTGTTCGAAACCATAGGTACTACCCTATTGGTAAAAGCTGCTAATAATTTTAATGAACTTGAATTAGATCTTGGCGAGGCGAATACTGAAGTAATTTAAAAACTGAGTTTAACTTTAATCTCTTTTCTAATTAGAGAAGAAATTATTTAGACGGAATTTAGCCCATATTTGGAGAATAAAAAAAGCCCATCAAATTTTTGATGGGCTTTTGTGTTAAAGTATAAGCGTATATGTTAAACAACTTTTACGTTTACTGCATTTAATCCTTTTTTTCCTTCCTGTAGATCAAAAGTAACTTCATCGCCTTCGCGAATTTCGTCTATTAATCCGGAGATGTGTACAAAATGATCCTTTTCTACACCTTCTTCAGTGATAAATCCAAAACCTTTGGCGTCATTGAAGAATTTTACTGTTCCTTTACTCATTGTAATTTAATTTAATTGTATTTATAATACTTTTTATCTTGCAAAGATGGTACCATTAATTTAAAATCCAACAGTTTCGTGGATAAAATTATAGTTTTAACCATTATTTCTCTGTTAAAACCGCTTATTTCTACTTTATTTAGTGTTTTTTACTGGTTTAGTGATTCCAGACGCTTTTTTTTAATAGTCATATTTCAAAAGATCATTTCCCAGGTTTGTTATATAAAGAGTGTTACCGTCATTAGAAAAGAACATTCCTGTAAGTAAACCGGGCAGCGGAAAAAATAGATCTGCTGAAAGTAATTCTAGCCTCTCCATTCCCAAATGACTTCTTCGATTATATTCGTTTGTAATCTTTAAATTTTCATTAGAGGAACCATCAAAGATTACATGCTGAGAATGATTCTTAAAATCTACAGCAACTACTTGATTATAAAGAGGAGAAGCAACGATTAAACGACCTTCCTGATCAATTAGTATATTATCCGGAGATCCTACATTGGCAGCCACTCCCGTATATTTGGCCAAACCACTATTAATATCTACTTCAAATCCATGTACCCTATCCATCATGGTTTCTGAAACAAAAAGGTGCTTTTCATCCTTATCCATGGTGATACCATTTGCAAAATACAGACTGTCGGCAATTTTAACAGGTGCGCTTTTTAAGTCTGCCATTCTGAAAACAGCTCCATGGGGTACAGGTATATTTACATCACGAAACATTTCTTCCACATTAGTGCTCTCTGTAGATTGGGAGAACCACAAGGCTCCCGTTTTATCTCTGTAGATTGTATTAACACCATAAGGATGATCATAGATCATTTCCACTTTTTCTGTGGCCACATTTACCCGATAAATCTTTCCGTCTGCCACATCTGACATTAATATATGTTTTCCATCGTGTTCCAATACAACACCATTGGGTGCTGCTACTCGTTCCGGCGGCAGATGTACAAAACCCGCGGCTTCGAAATCACCAAATGGCCGATTGGAACCATCTTTTTCTATTAACCGGAGACCTTTTGCCTGATCCACAACTACAATACGTCCATCCTCCAAATAAACACCGTCTTCAGCCCGAAGTAAACTTCCATCTCCCGGAAACAAATTCTCATTTTGAAAAGTGAAATATGGTAGGGGTTTTATGGATTCTTGTGTATGGCTAATCTCATCTTTTGTCTTAGGCGTATTACAACAAATAAGAGTAAAAGCAAAAAGGAATAAAACGAAAATGGATAGTTTCATACTTAATAGGTTAGATATTGATAAAGATAATAAGAATTTAGAATAGCTGACCTTCAATGTTAAGTGCTAGCTCAGGAATCGTTTATATCCTTACAATTTATTGTGACTAACATCAAGCATTATGTCTAAGCTGTATTATTGAAGGCAGTTTAATTCCATTTCAATTGCTTACGTTCTTCCCAGTACGTAATTGGATCTATCTTGAATGCAGTCAGTACTTGTATCTCTTCTTCTGTAAGACAGAAAGTATTAAGTTTTAAATTTTCCTTTAACTGAACAGAATTACTAGCGCCACTCAATAGGATGCTTGAAGGAAGCTTCTGCCCACAAAAGCGCAATGCAATGGCGTCTACACCCACCATATATTTGTTAGCCAAACCTTCGAGTTCATGATATAGGTCCTTATAATGCCTATAGGCTTTATTTCTAAAAAGCCTCCCATTTGCCAGGGCTTCTTTAATAATTATTTTTTTCTCTTGCTGCACGACTTCCCTGGAAATTTCGCCCAAACTTTGATCCAGCATATTGTAAGTAACCTGAAACGCATCGAATAAGGGTACGCCTCCTATGGTGACATCCAGTGCCTTTTTAATAACCTCCAACTGATTTGCCCCTGTTGTTGTTATACCAATTTCCAACTTATATTCTTCTTTTAAAAGTGCTAACTGATCTAGCACCGCCTCATTATCTAATATTCCTGTTTCCAGTGTAGCTGAATGTATTTGATAGACTCTCAAATGAGGGATAAATGCTTTTGAAACTTGCCATTGTTCCTTTAATTTCTCTAAGCTGTGTTCTTTTATTTCATGAACTGCAGCATTTGCATTAAAATTAGCTACATAGGTATATCCCCATTTTGTAGCAATTTGTATGCTAGGATCATTTTTAGTTCGTAACCATTCTAATACCAACTGTTCTGCTAAACCATAACCCGGAGCCGTATCAAAATAGCGAATACCAAGTTTGTAGGCTTCTTCCAGAACCGAAAAACCTTGTGCTTTAAAAATTTCTAAATTTTGTTTTTTAGGTGCCTCCTGGCGCAGGTTAATATATTGCGGCCGTCCTAAAGCGGCAGTTCCTAATCCTAACTGCATATATTATCTATAAAATTTGTATGTTCTCTAAAAAATGAATCACCTTTCTACTACAGCATCGACTTAATGTCCTTTCTCCATTTCAATCAACATCCTCCTTGCGTTATCGCCGGTAGCCCCTTTTGGGTTTAAGCTAATAGCCTTATTATAATATTCTTTAGCCTTCACCAGGTCTCCGGATTTCCAATAACCCTCAGCCAGGCTATCCCAGGCATTAGCAGATTCCGGGAAAAGCTTGGTATTCATTTCAAAGACATACAGAGCCCCTTCAAATTGCCCCGATCCCAGCATTTGATAACCTGCCTTATTAAATTCAGCTTCAAAATTAAAAAACTTATAAGCCGGGTCCTTTACCAGGCGTTGGGCTTCTGTAGCCAACAGCTCATATTTTTCATCCATAAAGAGCCGGGTAAGATAACCCATTGGATCTATGATAAAATTATCTGCAGAAAAATTGAGGGCGGTCTCCAGAACCGGATCTTCGTTGGCACTGTATTCTGCAAAGGTGGGTTCTACAGCCAAATGAGGCACCGTATAATCTGCATTCTCCCATTGAGGCTTATCCTGCCACCAGGCGAAGGAGAGATAAACAGGCAGCTTGGAATTGGGTAGTTCTACACGGCGATTGTCGCCATAGAAATTGATATTTTCTCCAGTGGGCTCTCCTACAAAAATGGCATTGGTATAATTATCCAGTTCATTCACTAAATTCTGGCAGGCGGAAAAAGTTCGGCGACCTATTATAACGAAGAATTTCCCAATCTGATTAATCTTTTTATGCTCTATGATGCCTGTTACTATGGGTTTATTCTTATAATTATTGCCACCGCCATTTAGACGTACGTCCAAAACTAATTTCTCTACCTCATTGTTGTCTATAAATTCGAACAGGCGTTTATAAAATGCCGGGATATTCTCGCTGGGGTCATCCTGTATCTGGCTATGCCGCACATAAACAGCCTTCTCATTGGGCAGGTATTCAAAATAATAGATTTTCTCCAGGTTTTTAAGATAATAGGGACTTTCTGACTGGTCCCTTGCCCCTACCCAATCTGAATCCGGTTTTACTTCGCCATAGGCAAGGTGTCCGTGTTTTGGTTCTCCGGCAGTTACTACTGTAGTAAAGGTTTTGCCCTCCTTCTCCAGTTTAAAGGTAATCTTGTTTTTTAATGTTTCCGTAATGCCCTGTGCATGCAACACTTCAGGAATTACCAAATAAATGCCGCCATAGGCTTTAAAAAATTGCTCATTTTCAACAGGAACTACAGGATAAATAGCCTCTAAAACCTCTGCGATGGGCTTCCCTTCTACCTCCAAAATTTTTGCCCCTACTAAAGCTTCATACGTTTTATGTGCCCCATGTATATAAACCCCATCCTTATAATTGTGGGTATAGAGAGGTAGTTGTTGATATGGTACAGGGCCTTCGGAAAAACTTACCCTGGTATGTCCGTATTTAAACATCCCTATTATTTTGGTAAAACCCACAAGCACTTCATGATCCTGCATTTGAGGAATAGCCGTATAAAATTCCTCTACAGCCGTATCAAATTTAGTTGCGGTGGTCTTTTTAAAAAGGAATGGATAATCCTTATGGACTGTATTCTGCAGGAAACGCAAGTCTTCCTGCCATTGTGAACTTGTGATTTTCTGCTGGGCGGATACTTGCCAAAACATTAGTATGGCAGCTAAGAGAAATAAATTTTTCATATTAGAATGAGTTAGAAGTTAGGCCTAAAGAGCATGGCATGCTCTTTATAGGACAACATTTTCTCTAAAATGTTACATTAAAATTACTAACTAATAGGCTAATCTAGTATTTTAACCTAAAAGTGGCATAGATTCCTACTAACAGAATGTACTCCAATCCAATAAGCCAAAACCAGGGGTCGGTAAAAAAAGTAAGATGATTTCCACCAGCCGGTATAATAAATAAGGGTACGGTTATTAAAGCATCTAAACAAAACGTAACTAAAAACATGAAAACCCCTAATTTAAAACCATTAGTATGCGTTCCGTTTTTATAGTAATACTTTATACCAAGGAATGTGCTTGGTACCAAAGTAATAATTAGAACCAGATTCCCCTGCAATTCGGGATTATCCATGATTACTACAAAATAGGATAAGATATAGGCTGTAACACCAATAATCCATATGATTGCGGCTGAAATGATTGCTCTTTTAATTTCCATTGTAATTATGTCATTAGGTTTGCATTGATGATCTAAAATGCGAAGTGATTATTTTATAGTTGCTCTACCTCTATTCCATCCCACACACCAGACTGGGCAACTTTGTTGGCATACCGGCTAAAATCTATAGGTTTTCTTCCCAACACTTTTTCAATATCATTGGTAATTACTGAATTACTTTCTACCAAAACTTCTTCAAATAAATAGTTGATTAACCATAGGTAGCTGTCAGGCAATTGAAATTCCTTCATCATTGCATTGTATTCTTCCATGCTTATGGAAGTAAATTGGATGTCTTTCTCCGTGGCAGTAGAAATTTCTTTGACCACATCTGAAAAAGTTAGTGTACGCGGCCCTGTAAGTTCATAGGTCTTCCCATTATGTTCTTCATTTAGCAGCGCTTCAACAACAACATCTGCGATGTCATTTGCATCTACATAAGGGACCTTTGCTTCATTTTTTGGCAAAGCCACATGGCCGGCAAGTATAGGATCAAGAAAGAAACTCTCGCTAAAGTTCTGATTAAACCAACTGGCTCTAACGATGGTCCAGTCCAGGCCGGAATTCTTTACTATTTCTTCACATTTTTCTGCTTCTTTCTCCCCTTTTCCCGATAGGAGCACCACTTTTTGAACACCAGACTTCACCGCCCGGAGAGTAAAACCTTTAATGGCTTCTCGCGCACCGGGTACAGCTAAATCTGGTTGAAATGTAATATACACACTATCCATTCCTTCCAGAGCGCCAGCCCAGGTAGCTGAGTCCTCCCAATCAAAAGAAGGTGTTTCACTACGGGATCCGATACGAACGGCTTGTCCTTTTGCTACTAATCTGCTTGCTACCCGACTGCCTGTTTTTCCTTTGCCGCCCAATACTAAAATGTTTTGTTTTTTTGTCATGATATTTATTTTTAAGATTTATAGATTATGTGTTTATAGTGTTGTTTCTGCTAAGACAGATTAGTATTAGCAGCAAGAATGATAGTATTGAACTAATAGTTCTGATAAAGTGCAGTCTGTTCCATTTAATTTCAAACTTGTCCCGTAGCAGTTCTAATTCTCCGGAACTGGCCTGCATTAAATCTGTTTTATCCAATAACTCATTAAGGGGTACATTTCCGAAAATAGTGACAAAACCAACCCCAATAATATACAGGACAGCTGATGCAACAAGCATCCATATAATAGTGCTTGACGAGGTCCTGAATAAAAAGATGTTTGCGATGTGTAAGAAAACCGGACCGAAAAAAACGATCATGAATGTGGGGTTAATAATGGCCCTGTTCATCTCCTGAAACGACCGTAAATAGCCCATATCAACCAATTGACCAATACCGGGAGTAACCGCGTTGTTCCAGGTAAAACAAAGACCTGTGGTAAGTCCGGTTAAAAGCGTTGCCAGTAATAATACTATGGTGTGTGCATCGAAATTTATAGAAGTCATAGTCGCATTGTTTAAAGATTACAATGCAAATTTGCAGCTATAACTTATTACTTATTTGTTTGAAAAGGATTGAAATTTGTTCCAAAAGGATTATGACTTTACCTCGCTGGGCCGAAAGCCATATTTTTTGATAAACGCATTGGAAAAAGAACTCAGGCTTTCATAACCAACAGACCATGCTGCCTCCTGTATGGTAACATCCTTTGAGCTTAATATCTCATGGGCTTTTATAAGACGCTCATTTTGTAGGTATTTGTAAACAGGAAAACCAAAAAGCTCTTTAAAATTCTTTTTGAGCTTAAAATCATTGAGTCCAATGAGCCTTGACAGTTCTGATATAGATGGTGGGGTCTCCATGTTTTTGGCGAGTATTTCCCGGGCCTGATACAACTTTTCGCGCTCGGTATCTTTTATAGAGGTGTTATTATCCTTTTCCATAGTTGAAACTTTTGCAAAGAAATGAGACAGTAATTCTGTAACCTGACTTTTCAAAAACAGCGATCTCGCGGCCCCTTTGTAGGTATTGGTGAAAATTTTATCAACCGCATTTTGCATGTTATGGTCCATAAAAAAAGTGGGACCCTCTACATAATCACTGGTGGGGTTAATAAGTTCATTTACGCATTCTGTATAGATTTCACGTTCTTCTTCAGGTAATTGTTTTAAATTTTTTAAACTGTAAAGGATGACTACACAATATAATTTTTTAGATTCTGAAATGGTGTGGATAAAATCTACATTCTTATTTGCAAAAAATGACATGGCCAGCCCCATGGTATTGCTATAGCTCTTTTGCAGGACACCGTATTTTACATTCAGATCTACGTTACCTGAACCATAAAAAGCAAAGGCTATAACATCTTCATCAAAACTGCATTTATCAATAGTCTCCTTGTTAGAATCGGCATATTCCAAAAGAACTAAAAAGTCGTTTATATTCAGGAAATCTCTAGTCATACTAAATACTAAGATACTACAATAAGCGCTTCATAACTATAGCACTACTGTTGGCTCTCCTGGCCAAGACGATCCTTATAAGTTTCATAGGCCGCTTTGCCTTCTTCCTGCCAGAATTTGTCATAATGTTGCCATTTAGATAATCCTTTTTCACGGCACCTTTCTTTAAAACGCGACTTCATTCTTCCAGACCTGCCTCCAAATTTATTTGTACCGAAGCCACCAAAAAGAAGTTTTGCGAGGACCAATATACCTACCGCTTGCCAGAATCCAATGGTTCCCAGACCGAAAAGGGACGGCATTAGCCAATTCCACAATAGCATTACTGCGTAGCCAAATAAAAGTGCGAAAGCCGCCATGGCGATCGCCCCGAAAATTACCCAAAATATTACCTTGACAACCTTTTTTGCCTTTTTGCTTTGTGTGTTTGAATTTGTCATTCTTTTTCATTTTTACTTGTTAATCCACTTTTTTCTAATTCTTTATATAGTAAGGAGAGTGCCCTGTGACGCCTTGACATTAGGGTTCCCTGAGGAATTCCTGTCTCCAAGGACAACTGAGCATAGCTGTGATTTTCAAAGTCGATAGCCAGTATAACCTCCTTATAATCTTGTTTTAAGCTGAGGATGGCAGTCTTTAATTGTAATTTTAGCTCATCATCATTGGCATACGCGGAATTACCATAAAACAATTCAGCTAATTCTGCTAAATTCTTTTCAAAAGAGTCGTCCAGGTCCAGTCTTACCTTTTTAGCTCGCATGATGTCTATAATTTTATTGCGTATGGATCGGTACACAAATCCTGCGATATTGTTTATCGGAGTAAGATGATCTTCCCTGGAAAATAGATTTAAAGCCACATCCTGAAGGATATCCTCTGCATCCCTGTCTGCCGAATCATCAATTTTAGATCTCACATAATTTTTAAGTGCTTGGTACTCAGCATTAAAAAATTGGTTCAGATTATTATTATTTTCTGTGCTTTTAGCCATACCAGAGTGCTATTATAAAAGCTCCTCACTTATAGAGACGAAGCAATTAAAATCTATTGCATTTTAAAAGTATGATTTCGAAAATAAAATGAAGGCTAAGTAAGTGAAAATTGAATTTTAATCAGAATAAACCAGTTTACCAAGCGCGCTACAAAAGTTCCTTTGCGCCTCAGTGGATTGATATAGATTAGGGTTATTTCTTGAAAAGGCCATCGCATATAGGTTAAATTGAATCCGTTCCAGCATATGTTGAAACTCAGTGTTGGTATTGGCGTATTTATCATTCAATTGCCTAATTTTTTTCTCCCACCAGTCCAAATCCGCTTTTTCAGGCTGATTATAGTCTGCCGAAAAGCGCTCATAAAAGGTGTTGGCCCATTGCTTTTCTTTTTCAAAAGCCAAAGTTCTGTCTTTGAATGCCTTTTTATAGGAATTTTCTTTTTTAAGGCGATTAAGGTGAACAGAAACGGTATCCAGGGTAAAAATAGAGTCATAAGTACTTAAGACCCGCTCATAGTTTTCTACTGCATTTAGTATATGGCCATCGGCTTCAGATTTTTGTGCATTTTTATAATTGTGCTTATAGCTTTTATACAAATCATCATCCGTCATTGATGCATTCCCTTTTTTATGTAACTGCAGTGCCAGCCAGTCAAAGGCCTTTGTAATTTCTTCCGGAGGTGGCCAAATATGACCGCCGTCAAACGTAAATAGCGTATGATCATAGGTTACCTTAGACATATAGGTATTTAGGTCCTGCATTTCCCGGTAATTCATGTCCCTGTTCCCACAAATCCCCACATAGGAGAATTCCTGTCTTTGGAGAATGGGCTGTTGGATCTCCGAAATTCCAGCTCCGCAGGCTAGTACACCAGCTATGTTCCCCGCTGCCAAAGCAATAGCCCAGGCTAAGCGCGACCCACCTGAAAAACCAGCCAAAATCATCTGATTTTCATCGATTTCAAAGCTCGAAAAAACATGGTCGAACAAGTTGGCGGCAATATTAAAATTCCGGTCATAAGGCCCATTTCTTGAGTTATTGGAGCATACCAAAATATGACCATAAGTCTCGGAAGCCTCTATAAAAGTTTCCACGCCGAGCCTTCCCCGGCCTGCAGGTTCGAAAATAAAAAGTATAGGAGACGCCTGGGAGGTCACAAAGGATGTGGGCAGGTAAAGTGCAAAAGTCTCATTGGTGGTGTTGGCTACTGGGATGGAGTCTGTTAGTTTACCTGCTTCAAAGGCCTGCTGCGCGTTTAGCTGGTAAACGACTCCTACTATAAATAAGTAGAAAATGAATCTCATTGCCAAAGCCCTATTTTTCTCTTGACCGCTATGTATCGGGGATCTTGCTGAATAGGATCATCATTTCTGATAGCCAAATAAGGAAGGTCGCCACTATTTTGTTCATACATTTTTTCAAGCCAAAAAATTCTACCTTCCGTATCCCCCAATAAGGAATACAGTAAGTTTATTTTTCCTGCCGGGATAAATTTTATCTTACTTTGTTCTGCCAAAGCATCTGCTGCATATCTCAAGGCAGCATTAAATCCACTTTGTTTAACTTTCTCGTCTAATGACACCTCTAAGCCACTGAATTTGTCAACTTCAATAAATTTTTTCAATTCAATTAATGCTTTTTTGTGTTGAAAAGTCCTGGTGTATTTCTGAAGTAACCAGTTATTTGCCATTTTATGGTCTGGAACCATTGCAGTAATGGTTTCAAATTTCTTGGTTGCACTTAGCATTTTTCCTTCCATCAGGTACATGGCACCGCTAAATGCAATAACCATAGGGTTTAGAGGATCAATTTCAAGGGCATAATTCATTTGTTCCCAGGCTTCGTCCCAGCGGTTTAGGATCATCAGCAGATGTGCATAAGCAGCTCTGGTCATGGATGCATTTGGATTTAAGGCAATACTTTTTTGAAAAGATTTTTCCCCAAGCTCCATGTCATAGTCAGTCCATACAGCAATGCCGGCCTGCGCGGCCCATGCTACATCGTTGGTGTTGTCTAGTTGCATGGCCTGAGCAGCGTATTTCCTTATGTTTGAATTCGCATCTTTTGGAGATATCAAACCCATTTGTTTTTTAGACATCCATGTAAATGACAATCCGCTATACGCTGATGAGAAAGTGGAATCTATCTCAATTGATTTGTTCAAATACTCTTCCGCCTTATCAAATCCATTTCTGGTCATATTGCCCACAAAATAAGCAGCTAATTGATAATATTCCCAGGCTTCAGAATTTATTATTGTGGAGGGGGTTTTGTTTATTTGATTAGCAGGAAGATTTACATCATTAATTTTCGAGATGAGGCTGGTAGCAACCTCATTATATAATTGAGAAATTTGGGGAATGGAAACACTATAGGTATTTAGCCATATTGTTTTTTCTACAGGAAACGGATTTATGAGTTTAACTGTCAGTTCTGTGATGGTGTCTTTTGTGCTTACAGAAGATTCAACAAGCATCTCTACATTGAGTTCTTGTGCAATGGTCTTTAAAGACTTGGTTGTATTTGAGTAGGGTAAAGATGAAGTCTTTGAGATTACACGAACAGATCCTCGTTTCCCAATTTCATTTATTAAACCATCATGTATACCAGCAATTTCATATTTTTTTTCTTCACTTATATAATTGGAAGTCGGTAGTAGTACAACAGAATTTTGGGAATCTTTGTTTTGGGTCCCCCAGTCTAAATTCACCAATCTCAGGACACTCGGATCAAAAGTCAACGGATTTATGGAGTAGTATGCTATTGTAGCAATGCCAATCAATAAATTCCCCACCAGAGTTAAAATGAGTGCAACCCGTTTACCCCTTAATAAAACAAATATCAAATAGCCCGTTATTAAAAACACCAAAACGAGCGTTGCAATTTCTGCCAGTCCCTCATCCAGGTTATTTTTGGCAACCAGAAATGCAACTAAT
>NZ_JBATGR010000125.1:0-1785 GCF_049665975.1 Eudoraea sp. | reverse complement strand
TTTTACATATTATTCCTACAAGTTTACAACCTTTATTTCGCTCATCTACATACTTAAATTAGCTTAACCAGATATTTATAAGCATGACGTTGCGGTATTCATATCAGTTTGAAAATTTTTCAAATACCATTGAATGTTCCCTATCCAACTAGCAATTGGTGATGATTTTAGTCTCGTATTTCACAATTCTAACACAGAATTTAATAATGACCCGAATGGTCTGATTAATTATCTTTTAAATATCCCGGAACCTACAATGATTTTCAACTGATATAATCCTGCCTGGTAATGAGCCAAACTGACGTCATTTAAATGGCCAATAATTTTATCCCTATGAAATTAAATAACTTACCATTTGTTTTTCTGTTATTACTAGTCAATGTAGGCTTTGCACAATTAAAAGTAGGTGACAATCCTGATGAAATTGACGGAGCATCACTCTTAGAATTAGAAAGCAGGAATAAAGCACTGGTTCTTACCCGTGTAAACACCTCATTGATGCAAAAGATCAAACCCTTAGCCGGGGCCTTGGTTTATAATACGGATACTGCATGCGTATATCAATATGATGGTAAAAACTGGGGTAGCCTGTGCGGTAATTCTAATGATTCTAATATTTCTTTTACAGATAATGGTAATGGCACGTTCACCATAATAGATTCTCAAGGATCTTCATTTACATATGGTCAGAATAGCGGCGAAAGAGGAGAGACAGATCAGGCAGAATTAACAGTTACTGAAGGCACAAATGGAAATCATGGAACTACCGGTGAACAAGGACCAAAAGGCGACAAAGGTGATGCCGGAGAAACTGGGCCACAAGGAATACAAGGTGAAATTGGCCCACAAGGACCAATAGGACTTACAGGACAGGCAGGAGCGGATGGCGTTGATGGTGTTGATGGTGTTGATGGTGCGCAAGGTCCTAAAGGAGATAAGGGAGACAAAGGAGAACCCGGCCCTCAGGGACCCATAGGATTAACAGGTCCTGCAGGGGCCAGTGCCGCTAAAGGTTCAAATGGTGCACAAGGACCAAAAGGTGAAATTGGAGAAACTGGCATTCAAGGCGAAATTGGTGAAACTGGTGATACCGGTAAAACTGGTCCACAAGGACCTAAAGGGTTAACCGGACTTGCAGGTGCTGATGGTCCTGAAGGACCACAAGGACCTGCTGGTGCAGATGGTAAAAATGGTGCTGATGGCGCAGTCGGACCTAAAGGAGATAAAGGTGACATTGGTGAAATGGGACCACAGGGAAGACAAGGTGAACAGGGTATTCAGGGTGAAACTGGTGATACCGGTGAACCTGGTGATACCGGTAAAACTGGTGATACCGGTGAAACTGGTTCGCAAGGACCTAATGGGTTAACTGGACTTACAGGTGCTGATGGTCCTGAAGGGCCACAAGGAATACAGGGTGACCAGGGAGAACAAGGTGTTCAGGGTGAAACAGGATCACAAGGACCTATAGGGTTAACTGGACCTACCGGTGCCGACGGTGAAAATGGAAACGACGGAATACAGGGACCCAAAGGAGATATAGGTGACATTGGTGAAATGGGACCACAGGGAAGACAAGGTGAACAGGGTATTCAGGGTGAAACTGGTGATACCGGTGAAACTGGTGATACCGGTAAAACTGGTGATACAGGTGAAACTGGTTCGCAAGGACCTAATGGGTTAACTGGACTTACAGGTGCTGATGGTCCTGAAGGACCACAAGGACCAATAGGACTTACAGGACTGGCAGGCGCTAATGGTGTTGATGGTGCTCAGGGACCTGCA
>NZ_JBATGR010000124.1:0-3840 GCF_049665975.1 Eudoraea sp. | reverse complement strand
AGTGTCATCAAAGCCCATCACTGCAAATTTCAATCTCAATTTGGCCGCGATAGAGAAAATTACCTGCTCTGAACCATGGCTTTTTTTTAAGATACTTTTCAGGGCTTTTAAATAGTACTTTGAACTGGTATGCCTTGTCATACTTACATCTTCAGTATTTCTTCCGCAATAGACAACATCTCATCCGGATCAAAAGGTTTGGTCATGTAACGGTCTGCTCCCATGTCCAGCCCTTTTTGACGATCTACTTCCTGACCTTTTGCAGTTAAGAGTATGATATATACTTGTGATAATTTGAGCTCTTTTTTTACTTTATGACAGACTTCCATCCCATTCATCTTGGGCATCATAACATCCAGGAATACAAGGTTGGGTTCCTCCTTTTGAATTAAGTTTAATGCTTCTTCTCCATTCTCCGCAAACAATAATTCAACACCTTCATCTTCCAAATCCTCCAGGGTTTGCTCTATTAGCATTCTGATATGTGCTTCATCATCTACAATGAGTAACTTTTGTCCCATATATTTATATTTCCTTATTAATTAATAGTTATTCATAGATAAAGAACATAACGTTCTCCATCCCTTTTTGAAGTTTTAACTCCTTTAATTTTTTTTGATCCCCATTGTAAACGGAGTTAAGCATAATAATATCCGGTTTGGATTTTGTGGCTGTTGCTAAAAAGTCCTTTGAGTTTGATTCCACCACTTTATAGCCCCTCGCATTCAATACATCGGAGAGCGTCTTAACGGCAGATGCATCCTCATCTACTACTAAAACTTTCTTTTTAGATACTCCCTGTTCCAGTAGTTCTTCTACTTCGTGAAACAAATGTTCCGTATTTATTGGTTTGGTAAGATACCTGTCTACACCTATTCTAAACCCACGCTCCTTGTCCTGAACTATAGACAATATAATTATGGGGATATCCATAGTTGCAGGATCGTTCTTTAATACCGCTGCAACATCAAATCCGTTTATTTCAGGCATCATAACGTCGAGAATGATCAAATCTGGTTTAGACATTCTTACCATATCCAAAGCTGCTTTGCCATTGGCGGCTTCATTTACCTCGTAGCCCGCTTCCGTAAGTTCCTGTCTTAAGAGAGATCTAATAGGGGTGTCATCATCAACGACCAATATAGTTTGCGCCTTTTTTAAGGTGTTTAGAGAGGAGTGCTTAATTTGCTTTTTTAAGCTTTTAAGTATTCTGTCTAATTGAATAGGGGGTTTGTCCGTTCCTTCTCCCATAACCGGGATAGTAAAGAAAAAAGTACTTCCTACCCCTGCGGTGCTCTTCATCCAGATAATACCTCCATGGTGCTCAATAATTTCCCTGCAGATTGGAAGCCCCAGGCCGGTACCCTTGGGTTTATCTGTTAAGGTATCCCCGGCTTGCCTGAAGCGTTCAAAGATCTTATGTCTGTCTTCTTCGGCTATGCCTATACCTGTATCCTGAACTTCAACAAGGATTTGCCCGTTATCTAATGATGCCTCAAGTACCACAGATCCCTTATCTGTAAATTTTACTGCATTAGATAAAAGGTTAATTACCACCTGAATAAGTTTGTCCTCATCCGCACTTACTACCGGTAGATCTTCCGAAACCTTTTTCTTCAGGCTTAGCCCCTTTTCTTCAAATAAAGACGAGGTACTCGCAATGGCTCTGCTAATCACATCCTGAAGGAAAATAGGTTTCTTGTTCCATTCCATTCTGCCCGATTCAATTTTGGCAAGATCCAGTACATCATTTATTAAATTGGTAAGCCGTTCCCCTTCGGAGACCACTACGTTCAGGTTTTCACTTACCTGTTTCATGGACTTTTTTATTTTTTGATCCTCTACTTTAACTGCCGGGAATATCTTTTCTTCAAGCCTTTTCCTGATAATTTTGGCAAAGCCCAATACCGATGTTAATGGCGTACGTAATTCGTGACTTACCGTTGAAAGAAAAGCACTTTTTGCTTCATTGGCATCCTCTGCTTTTGCTTTTGCCTCTTTGGCTTCTTCATATAGTTCTGCATTGTGAAGGGCCACTCCAACGCTAATTGCAATTGTATTTAGTAAATTTTTATCTTCCTGGTTAAAACGGCTGGCCAGTTGCGTACTTTGTACACTAAGCACTCCAATAACTTTGTCTTCAACAGGAATAGGAACTCCCAAATATGAAATAGCCCGCTTACCTGTCTGGGAAATCCCATACTTATCATATTGGGCAACAATATCAGAGTCTTTATTAATTAGCAAGGCTTCCCCGCTTTGTATGATTTTAGAGGTGAACCCTTCACCAAAAGTCATTGGGGGCATATTATCACCATCCTGATAGGGAAAATTAATAATCCCCTTTTCCTCGTCTAATATGGCCAGATACGTAATATCCGATTTAAACAGGTTCTTCATCTCATTACCTACAAGCTGTATCAGCTCTGTAAGTTCTAATTTTTCTGTAAGCGCTTTACTTACATGGTTAATAGTATCCAATTCATCCAGGCGCTGTTGAACCTCTTTAGTACGCTCTTCTACCTTATCTTCCAAATCCTTTTGCTGTTTAACTAAAAGATTGGTACGGGTTTTTACAATAGCGTATACCAATGCCAGGAAGCCTAAGACATAGAGTGCATAGGCCAACCACGTTTCATACCATGGAGTGTTAATGGAAAAGGTAACTAAGGCTTCAGGACTAATACCGCCATATATATTCTTTGCTTTTACTTTAAAGGAATAATTCCCTGAGGGTAAATTAATATATTCCCGGGTGGTTTGTTTGGTCCATTCAGACCAGGTTTTGTCCAGGCCTTCCAATTGTGTGCTATATGTAATATCTTTTTGGCCTATAAATAAAGGAGCTGCAGAACCTAAGGCGACGGTATTTTCTTTAAAAGGGACTTTTAAATTTTTAGGAAAATCGATATTTCCCGCATAAAGAACAGAGTCTCCGGCGATGCTCAGGTTTCGTATTTTAACATGAAAATCAGGAGTTGCCGGTTTTTCTAATTTACCTTCATAGCGAACAATCCCGTCAGGACCAGTAAACCATACGGTTTGGGAGCCATCCGGTTTTGTGTCCTCCGGGTAAATACCCCAAATCACCTGATTGTTTAGTTGCCTAAAGGTATCTGTGTTAAAGGTGTATTCTCCTGAGGCTGACTTTTCAGCCACAAAAATACTTGAACCGGCATTAAACCATATTTTTCCCGCACTGTCCTTAATTAAGTTTGATCTTCCTCTTCTGTTCCAGCCAATTAAATGGTCAAAGAACAATTTTCTTTTTTCGAATTTATTTTCAGCACTGTTAAAAGCGTAGGTTTCCTCCGTTTGTGGCGCGATAAAATTTAATTCATCATTAACTTCCAGAAGCCCGATAAAAGAATCCGGCAAGCCATTATCTTGTGTATAGGTGGTGATATTGGAAGCGCTGAAATTCATTTTCCCGTCTTCAAAACCGGGTTTTACTAAATGAACCTCTCCTCGTTCTGACGAAGCCACCCAAAAATCCCCCTCCGGCGATTCAGAAATGTCACCGCCACCGGCAGATGTACTTAGCTCTGAAAATGAGAATTCCAGTTCAAATTGTTCTGTCCTGGGATTAAAATAGAATCCTTTAATACCTTGTTGATGGCCAACTATTAAGCGATCAGGATCTTTTTTGGACGGATAAAGAAAATTGGAACGAAAATCATAATTCTGACTTTGCAAGACATATTTAAAAGTGGTCCCTGTAATTTCAACCAGGCCCATTCCGCCAGTACCTGTATACAACCTGCCCTTGTGCTCTATAAAATTATTTCCCTGGCCATGGGTTCCTTCAATTTGAATTATTTTATTGGCATCCTCATCCAA
>NZ_JBATGR010000123.1:0-3107 GCF_049665975.1 Eudoraea sp. | reverse complement strand
ATAAATATGGTTATATCACAGGGCTTACTCCTGCAGAACGCATACAATCTCCAGAAGGAACCTGGGAGCATAACCTGAATGCCGGTGCTACTACTGATGATACCCGATGGAAGTACTTTATGGTTTCATATTTTGATACCTATTCCCCCGACCTGAATGCAGAAAATTTTGCGAAATTTATTACAGATTACTATCAATCAATAGCTTCCAAGCTGAGTGATAGGGAAATTTTAGCTTCTCCAGATGCCCTGGACACCAGGTTAGAAAAAGTAGACTGGATTAAAGAATGGGCCCGGGTGGCATTTGCTTACCAGAAAAGTGCGGAAGATTATCAGGAGGCTCAAAATAGGTTTTATGGAGGGGAAATGTCCTGTGCAGGCATGTTATATACCCCTATGTTTGGTTTGTTGGAACCCAACCCGGAGATTGCATATCTCACAGCTTACAAACATTCACTTTTTGATCTTGGATATGCCAAGGATATTTCCGGACTGGTAGCCGCCATGACACAAATGGCTATGCGGACCACAAATATGGATTCTATACTTAACACTGCCGTTTTTATTGATCCTATGCGCTATCAGGATAGCAGGCTGGTTGGGCGCCTCTCATATAACACAGCAAATGCCACCAGAAAATATGTAAACCTGTCCCGGCAAATTAAAAGTTCAGATTCTCTTAGATTAACGGATTCATTGGAAATAAAAATACCGAATCATTTTAACGGTACTAAAACCGAATGGGCACAACAGGAATTTGTTTACGCATTATTGGAAAAAGACGAAAAGGCCATCCCTTTTCATGCAGGTGAAATCTGGCAAATTATGATTGCCGGATTGGCCTTTGGGGACGGGGATTTCGAAAAAAGTATTCAGTTTATTGTAAATTATGGCAGAGATAATGATACTGTAGCTGCTGTAGCCGGAATGATTTTGGGGGCAAAGGACGGTTATACGAATTTACCTGTAAAATTACGCACCGAAGTACTTCGTGTTAATAAGGAACAATTGGGCATTGATCTGGAAGAACTTGCTTCGAGGATGGTTGGAACAATGTTACCTGAAACCGTAAATGTGAACTAAAATGGCGGTCAATAATTTTATACATGAAGATTTTTTATTGCAGACCTCTTTTGCCAGCCGGCTGTTCCACGATTTTGCAAAAGATCTGCCAATAATTGATTACCACAATCATTTGTCGCCTGAGAAAATAGCAGAAAATTTTCAATTTGACAACATCTCACAGGTATGGCTGAACGGAGACCATTATAAATGGAGAGCTATGCGGACTCTTGGTATTGAAGAAAAATATATTACCGGAAATGCTACAGATCAGGAAAAATTTGTGAAGTGGGGAGAAACTGTTCCATATACCGTTCGAAATCCATTATACCATTGGACCCATCTTGAATTAAAGCGTTATTTTAATATAGATGTGCTCCTGGACCAAAATAATGCACAAAAAATGTATAATACGTGCACTGAACAATTACAACTTCCCGCATATAGCACCCTGGGGCTATTGGAACAAATGAACGTTGAAGTGGTTTGCACTACTGATGATCCTTTGGATACGCTTGAATACCATAAAAAAGGCACAAAGAACGCAACCCTGAAATTATTGCCGGCCTTCAGACCGGATAAAGCCTATGCCGTTGAAAATACAACCTCCTTTCTTGAATACTTAAGTCAATTGGAGGGAGTTGTAAATACCTCGATCCATTCCTACTCCGACCTTCTTGAAGCCTTGGAATCAAGGATAAATTATTTTCATGAAAATGGCTGCAGATTAGCAGATCATGGCTTGGAATACCTCCCCTTTTACAAAAATGAAAGCTTTGATTCCTCCAAAATCTTTACAAGATTAAAAAATGGGGAATCGCTCAATTCGCATGAAGTAGCTTATTTTAAATCTGACGTATTAAAATTTCTTGCTAAATGCTACCATAAAAATGGCTGGGTGCAGCAGTTTCATCTAGGTGCCCTCAGAAATAATAATCAAAGGATGCTTCAGCAGCTGGGGCCGGATACCGGATTTGATTCTATTGGAGATTTTTCGCAGGCAGTGTCCTTGAGTAATTTTCTGGATTACCTGGATAGTACAGACCAACTTACCAAAACAATTATTTACAATTTAAACCCGGCAGACAATGAAGTTATTGCTGCGATGGTGGGCAATTTTAACGATGGAAGTGTCAAGGGTAAAATTCAATTTGGTTCTGCCTGGTGGTTTTTAGATCAGAAAGACGGCATGGAAAAACAATTGAACTCGCTTTCCAATATTGGCCTGCTAAGTTGTTTTATTGGGATGTTAACAGATTCCCGTAGTTTTCTTTCATTTCCAAGACATGAATATTTTAGGAGAGTACTTTGCAATCTTATAGGTAAAGACGTAGCAAATGGTGAATTACCGGAAGATGAAAAATGGTTGGGCGAGATTGTATCGGATATTTGCTACCATAATGCAAAGGCTTATTTTCCATTTTAGTTTGAGTGGCACTTCAGGAATTTAACTTTCTTAAGTTATATTTGGAAATAATAACAGGATTCCAGGAATCTGTTTTATTGAGTGGCCTAAAGAAATTATACTTAACATATTATCAATGTCTGATTTATTTTCTATAGACGACAAAATTATTGTAGTTAGTGGTGCAACCGGTGTACTAGGTTCTGCTATGACAGCCTATCTGGCAGAGCAACGAGCCAAAGTAGTTGCATTGGGCAGAAATCCGGATAAAATTAATGCGCTAATCGCAGAAATTAAAGGTAATCGTCACAAAGTATTTCCCCTGATTGCGGATGTAACAAATGAGCGGGATTTAGAGCGTGCGAAATTGGAACTAGAACATGAATATGGAAAAATAGATGTCCTGGTTAACCTGGCAGGTGGGAATATGGCCGGAGCAGTGATTACTCCGGAGCAGACCATATTGGATGCGAGGATAGATGAATTAAATAAAGTTATGGAACTGAATTATATGGGTTCCTTCCTCCCAATAAAAACATTTCTGCCTTTATTTCTAAAAGATTTAAAAGGAAGTATTATTAATATTTCTTCCATGGCCGCTCAAAGGCCCATAACCAGGGTATTGGGTTATGGTTCTGCGA
>NZ_JBATGR010000122.1:0-6062 GCF_049665975.1 Eudoraea sp. | reverse complement strand
ATAAATCCGACAAAAATTACTTATTTTCCCTTTCAGGGAATTTATAAAATTTTAGAAAAATTAAATTTGAAATACTCACTATAAATATAATATGATGTTGACTTGGAAAAACATAATGAGCTTTACGGTAAACGGAAATCCTGCACCAGACAGGCGTGTTGAAAAAACAGAAAATGAATGGCGTGAAATACTTACTCCGGACCAATTTAGGATTGCCCGAAAAAAAGGAACTGAAGCACCTCATTCAGGAGCATTATGCAGCATACATGATGCCGGTAAATATTCCTGTATATGCTGCGGCACCCCTTTATTTGATTCCACCATTAAATTTGAATCAGGAACAGGATGGCCCAGTTTTACACAACCTATTGAAGAAAATGCCATAAAATATGAAAAGGATGTCACATTTGGAATGATTAGGGTGGAAGTGCTTTGCAATACCTGCGACGCACATTTAGGGCATATATTTCCGGATGGCCCTGAACCCAGTGGACTTCGCTATTGTATTAACTCTGAGTCTATGAGAATTGAAAAGGAGGTTGTTGATGGAAAGTAAAAAATTGGAATTGGCAACTCTGGGCGGAGGTTGTTTTTGGTGTACCGAAGCTGTTTTATTAGAAGTAAAAGGGGTAGAAAAGGTTGTCTCAGGATATTCAGGTGGGAATGCTCCAGGCAAGCCTACTTATAAGGAAATATGCTCCGGACTAACTGGTCATGCAGAGGTAATACAGCTAAGCTTTGATCCTGATATTATTTCTTTTCATGATTTATTAATGATTTTTATGACTACTCATGACCCCACGACCCTAAACAGGCAGGGTGCAGATGTTGGGACACAATACCGTTCCGTCATTTTTTACCATGACGAAAATCAAAAAAAGGTGGCAGAAGGGGTGCTAAGTGAACTGTCTTCCTATTATGAGGATCCGGTGGTTACAGAATTAAGCCCGCTAAAAATATTTTATGAGGCTGAGGACTATCACCAGGATTATTATCGGAATAACCAAAGTCAGGGTTATTGTAATTTTGTAATTACTCCAAAATTGGCTAAGCTTAGAAAAATACATGCAGACAAACTTAAAAATGCTATTTAAGTATTTCTCTACTGACCATAGTGGCGCTTAAATTAACTAAAAAGAGCTCCGGTAATTTTATTTTACCGGAGCTCTTTTCTTAACTGTAAACAAGTATTTACTAGCCTTTTACACTTGCTAATTTACCGTTTTTAATATTGTTTATTTTTAAATCCTGAAGCACATTTATTGCCTCTTCTACATAGACATCCTTTGCAAGATTAATATGCCAACGGTCGCGCTTTTCCCTTAATGCAGGATCTTTCGTGAAAAGTTCTTCTTCGTATTTCAGAGATTCAAATGTCAAATGCGAGTCGTAATCCGATATAGTCTTGAAATAGGTAGATTTTGCTTTATCCTTTTTCTCTTCTCTTTTGTAGATATCAAAATTAAGAGAAACTACATTTTCATCCTGCTGTTCCTTAAGCCATTTGGCGTTTTCTTCAATTAAAGCAATTTGTGAATTCGCAGACATGCGTTTGGTACTATTCTCAATAGTTGATTCATAATCAATATACCCTTCCCAAGGCTCGTAATCTGCC
Source organism: Eudoraea sp. (assembly GCF_049665975.1). Classification (GTDB taxonomy): domain Bacteria; phylum Bacteroidota; class Bacteroidia; order Flavobacteriales; family Flavobacteriaceae; genus Eudoraea. The sequence goes on along the minus strand of NZ_JBATGR010000122.1, from coordinate 4,447 downwards.
GGGGATATTTTGTCCCAGCTCAAAGGATTACGCTGATCTCTTTCCCCCAGGTCGATATAACTGTATCTATCTGGAACAACAACATCACTTTTAACGCCTTCCAACTGTGTTGATCCTCCATTTATCCTGTAAAATTTTTGAGTTGTAAGTTTTATAGCTCCCAGATCACCGTGCTCATTACTTCTAACAATATTTTCTAAAGGGATTACATTTTGTACTGTTCCCTTACCAAAAGTCTGCTTGCTTCCAATCACTACAGCTCTTTTATAATCTTGCATGGCAGCTGCCAATATTTCAGAAGCTGAAGCTGAAAGTTCATTCACTAAAATAACAAGCGGACCATCCCATTGAATTCGTTCATCTTTATCCTCATATACATCCTTATCTTTTCCGGAAGACCTAACCTGAACTATAGGACCATCTTTTATAAAAAGACCAGCCATTTCCACTACTGTTTTAAGAGATCCGCCTCCATTGTCCCTAAGGTCAATTACAAGGCCTTCTGCACCTTCCTGCTTTAAAAGCTCAACTTCCTTGGCTACATCAGTAGCAGCATTTCTTTCGGCATAATCATTAAAATCCACATAGAATTTAGGAAGGTTAATAATCCCGTATTTTTGATTTTCTTTAGTAACCGTTGCAGATTTGGCATAACTTTCTTCCAGTTCAACCACATCTCTTGTAATAGAAATTTCTTCGACAGAGCCATCCACTTTCCTAACAGTTAAATCAACCACCGTACCCTTTGGACCTTTAATTAGTTTGATAGCATCATCCAAACGCATCCCAACAATATTTACCGGTAACTCACCGTCCTGGCCTACTTTTAAAATTTCGTCTCCAACTTCCAGTTGCTGATTTCTCCACACGGGTCCACCGGAAATGATTTCGACAATCTTAGCGCCCTCTGGCTTCTTCTGTAATCTTGCGCCAATCCCTTCAAATTTACCAGACATGCCAATGTCAAATTTATCTTTCTCCTCCGGAGCGAAATAATACGTATGAGGGTCAAATTCATCAACTATTGTATTGATATAGTATACAAACCAATCTTCTCGTTTAAGATCGTCTACAAAGTCGAAATATTCATCCAGTGTCTTTTTAGTAGATTCTCTGGCCTCTGATTCCATTTGTGAAACTGCGATACTCTCGTAATCTGAATCATCTTTCTTTTTTTGTTCCTGCTCTTTAAATTTGGAATCATAAGTCCCAATAGTGGCGTATTTTAATTGTTTCCTCCATCGCTCTTTAAGTTCATTTCTGCTTGCTGCAAATGTCTGGTCCTTGTAATCAATATCAATAGATTCTTCAATTGAATAATCGAAAGGATCACTTAAAACCTCAGCATAAACCGATTTGGCGTTTTCCATTCGCTTCATGAATTTGGAATAAACCATATTAAAGAAAGATATATCTGTATTTCTTATCTGATCATCTATTTGAAATTTGTATTTCTCAAATTCCAAAATATCTTCTTCCAGAAAGTATCTTTTTGTAGGGTCAATTACGTCTATAAAATCTTCAAAAACACTAACTGAGAAATCATCATTGATTTCTTTAGGTTCATAGTGCCCGCGTTCCAGAATATATGTAATAAGATCTAAAAGTAATTTATCCTTATCATCATTTTCAAATGACTTGTTGGTAAAACTGCATGATGCCACCGCAATAAGTATCACCAAAAATCCAAGTATGAGGTTTCTTTTCATGTATTTTTTTTTATTTGTGGCTCGAATTAACCCACTTAATCACAAACTTTAATAATATAAAAAACATAGCAATGCCAATGAATTCCCTAAGATAAAGAAAAAACCATGCCACTTTGCAAGCCTGCAGCATTAATTTTTTGTTAAACACCGTAAGGATTTGTTTCCAACAAGCTTTAATAATCAACCAGTTGTGCCTATTTTCAGGTATTGAGAAACTATATTCAAGAACATGCCATAACTATTGTTTTTGAACGGGTCCTCCACTGGCGCACCATAATAACATATTAAAAACGTATTTTTGCCGTAGAAAGTATGCAGTATGCAAAAACCCCTTATTCTGGTTACCAATGACGATGGAATAACGGCCCCGGGCTTAAGAGCATTGGTTCGGTATATGAAGACAATTGGAGAAGTGGTAGTTGTAGCGCCAGATAGTCCACAATCAGGAATGGGACATGCCATAACACTGGATAATACACTTTATTCTAAGAAGGTTACCATAGATTTTGAAAATGGAGGCCACGAAGAGTATAGCTGCAGCGGAACGCCTGCCGATTGTGTAAAATTGGCACTTCAGGAGATACTTGGGAGAAAACCAGACCTCTGTGTTAGTGGTATAAATCACGGTTCTAATTCTTCTATAAATGTTATCTACTCAGGAACCATGAGTGCTGCAATCGAAGCAGGAATTGAAGGCATACCCGCTATTGGGTTTTCATTATGCGATTATTCATGGGAAGCAAATTTTAAAACCTGTGAAATAGCAGTTAAAAAAATTGTAGAAGAAGCATTAAATAATGGAATTCCTAAGGGAGTTGTTCTCAATGTAAATATCCCTAAAACAAATGATGAAGGTATAAAAGGAATTAAAGTATGCCGACAGGCAAGAGCCAACTGGAAGGAAAAGTTTGATAAACGAACTAATCCAATGGGCAAAGATTACTATTGGCTTACAGGTGAATTTGAATTATTAGATAAAGGAGAAGACACTGATGAATGGGCCTTAAGTAACGGCTATGTCTCGGTAGTTCCCACACAGTTTGATTTAACAGCACATCACGTCATACAAGATATAAACAACTGGTCTTTAAATGAATAATAAAAAAGAAATAGTTATTGGTTTCGCGGTTGGAATTATTGCCAATATCATAGGAACACTTATGTATATAATTCTGTTTTCTGATTTTGGGGTTATGGAAACATTCGATGCAGCAGTTAAACAAGGGCATATTGGCAGTTTACTAGCTTTGGGCGCAATTTTAAATCTAATCGCCTTTTTTGGCTTTCTAAAATTAAGAAGAGATCAAAGGGCAAAGGGAGTATTAGTTGCCACTTTACTTACTGCATTGATTATTCTCTATTATAAGATTTTCTAGAATGAAGTACTATATTATCGCCGGGGAAGCTTCCGGGGATCTGCATGGATCAAATCTTATTAAAGCAATTCTTGCTAAAGACACCAATGCCAGGATCCGCTGTTGGGGTGGCGATCAAATGGAAAAAGCCGGTGGAACTCTTGTAAAGCACTATAAAGAGATGGCTTTTATGGGGTTTTTGGAGGTAATAGCCAATTTAAATACCATATTTAAAAATATTAAATACTGCAAGGAAGATATTAAAACTTATAATCCGGATGTCATTATTTTTATTGATTATTCAGGTTTTAATTTGAGAATTGCCAGCTGGGCCAAAGAACACAACTACCGTACTAATTACTACATTTCACCTCAAATATGGGCTTCAAGGGAAAGTCGGATCAAAAATATCAAAAGAGATATTGATGCAATGTATGTCATTCTGCCATTTGAAAAAGAGTTCTATGAAAAAAAACACAATTACCCCGTAAGTTTTGTAGGGCATCCACTAATTGATGCCATAGGGCAAATTGATATTGGTAATGAGCAAGATTTTCGAAATGAATATAAGCTTGATCCCAATAAGCCAATTATTGCCCTCCTCCCCGGTAGTAGAAAGCAGGAGGTTCAACAAATGCTTGGCATTATGTTAAAGATTACAGCTTCGTTTCCTGATTATCAATTTGTAATAGCAGGAGCTCCGAGTCTGGATATTGATTTCTATTCAGAATTCTTAAAAAATTATACTGTAAATCTTGTTTTTAACAGATCCTACGAATTGTTGAGCCATTCACATGCCGCTCTGGTGACCAGTGGTACAGCAACCCTTGAAACAGCTTTATTAAAAGTCCCGCAGGTTGTCTGCTACAAAGGCAACTGGGTTTCCTATCAGATTGCGAAACGAATAATTACTCTGGATTACATTTCCTTAGTTAATTTGATCATGGGAAAAGAAGTGGTAAAAGAACTGATTCAGTCAGATTTGACTACAGAAAACCTGAAGCAAGAGTTGATCAAAATACTTGATGGTCCAATGCGCGAAGCACAATTAAAGGCCTATATAACATTAGAAAAAAAGCTTGGTGGCAAAGGTGCAAGTGACAATGCTGCAGCACTTATAATAGAAAATGCTTAATTTTAGTTCCTGGTAGATCATTTATATCCTGGGATGAATAGAAAGATTTTTGTTTTTTTAATCGTTATACTCTTTACCGGATGTGGTATTGTTAAAAAGAAATCCACTTATGGCAAGGAACGGACTGTTACTGTTGCAGCCTCAGAAAAAGACAGTTTAACCACGGAAGAAAAAATTCCTGATTCTAAAGTAACTGTCGTCGTCCTCGAAAAAGCTGATCTCATTATAAATACGGCTATGGCTTATTC
>NZ_JBATGR010000121.1:0-5505 GCF_049665975.1 Eudoraea sp. | reverse complement strand
GTGAAAGCAGGAGAGGGAACTTTGGGCAATGCTGATCGATTGATTAGCAGAAAGCTCTTTGGACGATTTGGATTTGGTTTCTGGACCAGTTCGGTGTGTTTCTCCCCCCTCCCGGGATTATCCACACACATGCACCGAGACACTATGACACCTCTGGTGAACTGGGAAAAGTTAATACGGGACTACATCCATAAATTAGAAACATTAAACTATTGATTTACACTAAAAAGATTCAGGACTTATCATAATAGTTTCACCTTTGTGAAATTATGGAGAAGGCGCTATCAGGTTAATTCTCCAACTCAATTACAGATGCTTGCAAAACCAACGGAAATCCATTGGCTGTATATCTTGAAGATTAAATCAATACTTAAGCTAACAATAAATAAGAAAAAAATTGAAGTTAATTCCGACTATTAGCCTAGACTATAACTAAATAACTAACCAATGATAAATCTCTTTAGAGCACAGAGCGTCAAGAGGGCAGTGTGAAAAAGCTAACGATTTGGCTTTTGAGTGATGAGCCAGATGTGGCGAGGATACCAGACTTCCGCGATGGGATTAAAAATAAAAATATAATCAAATTTTTAGACGAATTCGTCAAAACCTGCTGACTGAAAGCAAATTCGGTAAACCTGCCTGCCGGTTTCCTTCATATTTGTTGCAATCATTTATCTTTATAGTCAGGCGCATAATTTCTGTTGGTAATGTCTGCAACTAATCATACACAAACCCGTTAGCAGCAATAATAAAATATGAAAAACGAAAAAATATTAATAATAGGAGCAGCATTCGGAGTTGCAATTGGAAGTGTAATAGATGTTCTGACGGATAATTTAGCTCTATGGATTAGTTTAGGAATAGCGATTGGTGCGGGAATTGGGATATCATTAAGTCATAAACAGAAAAAAGACAATAACGATAAGAACTATTTATTCAGAAAAAAGCTGCTAACAAAACCTAAACTGCATTGAAACGTAGTTTGGCAAAACCGTTAGGCATACGTTTGCTTTATTCTTATCTTATTAACCAAACTCTATCATTATTTTTATTGATAACTATATGAAAAATGTTTTAATCTGCGGTGCGGGAATGTCAGCTACAGATCTTATTGCGTATATGCTCAAGCATGCTGAAGAATACAACTGGGAGGTAACGGTAGGTGATATTTTAGTAGAAACCGCAAAAAGAAAAATTGGCGGTCATCCAAGGGGGAAAGCGGTATACTTTGATTGCTATGATCCTGCTATTATGGCGCGTTATATTAAGGATGCAGACATCGTAATCTCGTTGCTGCCTCCTGGAATGCATGCTGCTGCTGCAAAAATTGCACTTCAATATAACGCGCATGTGGTAACGGCATCATATGCCAGTCAGGAAATGATAGATATGCATGAAGAAGCAAAAGAAAAAGGTCTCACATTTCTAAATGAACTGGGAGCTGATCCAGGTATTGATCATATGAACGGAATGCGTTCTATAGATAAAATCAGAAAAAAGGGAGGGGAGCTTTTGGCATTTACATCATATTGCGGCAGTTTGGTTGCCCCTGAGAGCAATGATAACCCTTGGGGCTATAAGTTTACCTGGAGCCCAATGAACGTGATCACGGCGGGTAGTGCAGGAGCTTGTTATTACAAAAAAAGCAATTTTCGTTGTATCCCCTATCATCGGTTATTTACCAATCCAAAAGCTATAGCCATCCCTGGCTTCAGAGAATTTGAAGCATACGAAAATCGCGATTCTGCTGCCTACAGAAAGAAATACAACCTCAATGACATTCCAACTTTAATAAGAGCAACATTGCGTTATCCTGGTTTTTGCGAAGGATGGAATATGTTAATACAATTAGGGTTAACAGCCGATAACTATCATATTGAAGGCAGTGAAAACATGACATACCGCCAGTGGGTTGAATCGTATCTACCAGATGATGATGATGAAAGTCCTGAAAATAAACTGGCGGACCTCTTGCATATAGAAAGAGGTGGAGAACTTCATGAACAATTGCTTTGGACAGAACTACTGTCTGACAGACCAATAAGAAGGGTAAATGGGACTCCTGCCGAGATACTATTGGATTTATTGCTGGATAAGCTGAAATTCAAAAATGGCGATACAGATATGCTGGTTTTTTACGAGAGCTTGGAATACAAACTCGAAGGCGAATTATTTGAACATATATCTTATTTGGTAACAAGGGGCTTAGATCATTGGCATACCGCTATCTCCCGTACCGTTGGATTGCCTGCAGCAATTGGTGCAAAGTTAATACTTAACGGAGAAATTAAAATTCCTGGTGTGCTGTTTCCATGGACCAAAGAAGTTTATGACCCTATCCTGGATGAGCTGGCAGAACTAGGCATTGCTTACACCTCGTACGATAATAAGATTGAGCATTCGCAGCATGAATAATGGGGGCGTGCAGCTGGTTATCCTCTGCTAATACAAGCTTCCATGAAGTCTTTTGGATAGAAAATCCTGATTATAGATTAGGACATTTTAGTATTGTTGCTACAAGACCAGGTACTCGGCATCCAATTAGGCTATTATTGATTGATGTAACAGGGTTATGGATAAGTCTAATAATTATTTTCTGCTGTTTCCAAAAGCATACAAGTCCATACCCAAAGTCTTAATGCTTTATCAATTGGGTAACTGACAGTGCTTCAATTAAACTTATCTTGTTTCAAAATCCAGAGCGGCATCCAATCCTATTTGCACTCCTTTTATGGTATTCACATAACGAATTGCCAGCAAAGCTCCATTAACAAAAGATTCATAGGATGTACTGCTATGATGTATGGAGAATAGTTCACCCTTATTACTAAATGCAACCTCCTGATCAGACAATATGCCTTTCATGCGCAGTGAATGAACGCGAATCCCTGAAACGAATCCGCCACGTGCCCCTTTAACCACCTCTGTGCTATCTTCATTTTCTGCTGAACCTCTATACTTTTCCATTCGCATGGCAGTGGCCAATGCAGTACCCGAAGGGGCATCTGGTTTCGTGTCTTCGTGCCGTTCAATGATTTCTGCCGAATCAAAATAAGGCGAAGCTATTTCTGCAAATCGCATCATCAGTACCGCACCTATTGAAAAGTTAGGCACTATAAGACAGCCTGGGTCATCTTTGCCCCAGAAAGATTTTAACTCCGTTATCCGATCTTTCGTAAAACCCGAGGTCCCAACTACAGCCCTCATCCCCTTAGCATGCCATTTTTTTAAATTTTCCATTACTACTCCCGGATGCGTGCATTCCACCATTATTTGAGCGTCTATATTTTTAATAGCATCTTCTACCCTTACACCTGCCACTGTTTTGCCAGAATGACCAGGGGCATAAGCTCCGCTAAGTTGCATCCCTTGTGTGTTTGAAATTCCAAGTGCTATTACGCTCCCCAGCCTGCCCATTGCTCCTGAAACCGCTACTTTCATACTTCTTTATTTTTATAATGTGATTTCAATATGTCTTCTATTTGTTCTACCGTTTTAGATGCATCTTCTTTAGAAAATTGTAAAGGAGGTTTTGTTTTCAAAACACTATCATACGGACCATCAGTACTAATAAGAATATGTCTGTTTCGCAATTCATTCTTAATACAATGTGCCAACCCCGTATCCGGATCCATGCTATAATCCTTCACAATTTCGACTCCAAGATATAAGCCTGAACCTCTTACATCTCCGATACATGGATATTTGTTTTGAAGCGCTTGAAGTAATGATTTGTAATAATCCCCAACAATTTTCGCATTATCCTGTAAGTTTTCTTCTTCAATAACTTCCAGAACCGACAAGGCAATGGCACAAGACACAGGGTTCCCGCCAAATGAACTGAAGAATTCCACTCCTTTTTCAAAAGATGCTGTAATTTCCGAGGTACAAACCACAGCTCCCATAGGATGCCCGTTTGCCATAGGTTTTCCCAGGATAACCATATCGGGTACAACTTCCTGGGCTTCATAAGCCCAATAATAATGACCCATACGACCAAATCCAGTCTGTACTTCATCAATAATACATACCCCTCCCTGCTTTCTTGTTGCCGGGTATAGGTGTTTTAAGTACCCTTTCGCCAAAGGCACCTGACCTCCACAACCTATAATAGGCTCACTAATGAATGTTCCAATTGGTGTATCGGAATTTTCAATTAATTCAATGGCTTCTTCAGCATAGCTTTTTCCGGCACTACCATCATCTTTGGTATACTTACCTCTGTAGGTATCCGGAATAGGAGCCACCAAAATATGTTCTTTTTTTCCGCTTCCTTTTGGATTGTTAAATTTATAGTAGCTCACATCAATAGCCGCCCTGGTATTCCCGTGATAACCATGTTCCAACACCATTATTTTTTCATTCCCGCTATGACCATTCGCCATACGGAGGGCCAAATCTGTAGCCGCACTTCCTGAGTTAACAAAATATACTTTGTTCAATGAATCCGGAAATTTCGATAAAAGCTTTTCCGCATATTCATTTAAAGAATCGTAAAGATACCTTGTGTTTGTGTTTAGTTTAGCCATTTGCCGCTGCCCCGCCTCCACTACCTTAGGATGAGAATGCCCTACATGCGGAATGTTATTGTAAGCATCCAAAAAAGTGTTCCCATAGGCATCATACATGTATTGAAATGCAGCCCCTTTCATATAAATTGGCTTTTCATAGCTTACTGAAAGTACTGAACTCATATGTTTATTTCTCTTCCCTATTATCTTTTCAACAGGTGGTGGGTTTTTAGCCGGAAATCCGGCTGCCTCACGAAAACAATTTTCTGCAGCAATTGGATTTATAGCCAACCAGCGATATAGCATTTGCCATGCATTTTTTTCGCTTACAAAGGCGTATTCATTACCCCCTTTTTTTGCTCTGCTATTGGCTGAAATACAAACACTTATACAAAGTCTGGCGGCAATGAGATAATAAAGCACTTCTAATTCTATTTCCTGAACAGGCAGAGTTTCATGATAAGATTTTAGCAGTATAGAGGCCCATTCCAAAGGGTTTTCTTTATCATAACAGGCATAAGTAATTGCAATCGCCAATTCATTGATAAGAAAGGTATGCGACATATCACCAAAGTCTATAATGCCTGAAACTTCTTCCTGAGCAACCAGGACATTCCATTCATTGGCATCATTGTGGATTATTGCAGTTCTCAACTCCGGGATAAAAGGAAGTACATTCTCATCGTATTGTTTAAAATAATAATGAACGATACTTCTATCTTTATTCTTCGGAATATTATCAAGGTGTTTTTTGCTGAGGCTCAGGTACTGAATGTCCCATTTCAATTTCCTGGCTGTAATTCTGAAATCAGTAAACTGTTGAAGTTTTAGGTCTAATTGGGCAAGAAATTTACCGAAAGATTGGAATAACTTTTTTGAATGCGGCACTTCCACCAGAAACTTACCCTCCAGATAGGATAACATTCTACAGATACATTCTTGCCCATCGATATTCACTAAAGCTGTATAGCTTTGGTTCTTTGAAGGAATGGGA
>NZ_JBATGR010000120.1:0-40486 GCF_049665975.1 Eudoraea sp. | reverse complement strand
GTATACTTTTGGATCTAATATGGTTCCCGGGTCTTTTAGTTTCATAGGCAGGCCGTATAAATAGGTGTAATAGTTTTTAATGTTCCGGGCACGTTCACAAGTTAATCTGTGTTTTTTAGTTTCTTCTTCAGATATTGTATTTGAGCCATTAAGCAGAAGTTTACAGTCCTGTTTGCTTAATATTTGTTCTGTTGTCGTATTATCTTTTTTAGTAACTAATTTAAAATATTGTTGCGGCAGATCAATAGTTATCTCACTTAACCTATCGCTGTTGTTAGGGGTTTTCATGGTAATGAAAAGCTCTCCGCTAAAATCCTCCCAGTTTCCTTGCGGATCGTGATAGGCTATCGCTTTGTTCAGCAGTTGGGTGGCAGTAAGGTTCTGTCCAAAAATGATAGTCGTATTCAAAGCAAAAACTAATAGTAAGAAAACTTTGGTCATGATTTGATTATTTTCTGTATAAAGAAATACAATGTCTTAAATTAACTTAGAATTTACAATTTGTTTACTTAAATTTAAATATTATACTTGCGACAGATAGATGAATTACGGATTTACCGATATTTTAGAATTGATTGGCTCCCTGGGGTTATTTCTCTTTGGGATGAAAGTAATGAGTGATGCCTTGTTAAGGCTGGCCGGAAATAAAATGCGGTCTATTCTTGCAACCATGACTTCTAACCGGTTTTTAGGTATAATAACCGGGTTTCTCATTACATCTGTAATACAATCTTCCTCCGCCACTACGCTTATGGTAGTAAGTTTTTCAAATGCTTCTTTGCTAACTTTGCCGGAGGCCATAAGTGTAATCATGGGGGCCAATATAGGTACTACCATTACGGCATGGTTAATTACACTCCTGGGTTTTAAGGTAAGCATGAGTTCTATAGCACTTCCTTTAGTAGGCTTTGGGTTTTTGTTTACGTTTTCAAAGAAGGACAATACAAAAAACTGGGGTGAGTTTATCATAGGATTTGCAATTCTTTTTATAGGGTTACAATTTTTAAAGGATGCAATGCCTGATATTAATGAGAACCCCCAAATCCTGGAATTTCTTTCAAGGTACACGAATGCAGGATTTTGGTCGGTACTTCTTTTTTTGTTTATTGGTACAATACTTACCCTGATCATTCAATCTTCCAGTGCAACTATGGCACTTACTTTAATAATGACAGCACAGGGCTGGATCCCTTTTGAAATGGCTGCCGCCATGGTTTTAGGCGAAAATATTGGCACAACCATAACGGCAAATATTGCGGCAATTATTGGCAATTACCAGGCAAAAAGAACGGCAAGGGCCCATTTTATTTTTAATGTTTTGGGCGTAATCTGGATGCTGGCTTTGTTCTATCCATTTTTACAGTTAATAAGCTGGATGGTTCAGAAATTAGGGTCTGCATCCCCATTTGTTACTGCTGCCGCTGTGCCGGTTGCTCTTTCTTTATTCCACACGGTATTCAATGTTCTGAATACATTTATATTGGTTTGGTTTATTAAGCCTATTGCCCGATTGGTAGAAAAAATGGTGCCTGAAACTATTACCCCGGAAAAGGACATAGAAGTACCAAAATATTTGGAAAGGAAAATGCTGCAATATCCGGAGACGGCTATTGCCACTCTGTTTAAAGAGACAGATTATTTATTCAAGAACGCAATTTTTGAAATTGTAACTCATGCCTTGAATATTCATCGCGGGGATATTTTGTCTGATTTAAAGGCTAAAAAAGTTATTAAAAAATCTGTGGAAGATTTTAAGATAGATGTGAGGGCCTTATATCTGTCTAAGGTAAAGACTATTTATGGTGAAATTATTAAATACGCTACCATGGCTCAAAGTATATTAAAGCTAACTGAAGACCAGAATAGACGAATTATGCAAATTAAACTGGCTAACAGGAAGATGGTAGAAATTCTCCGAAATGTAGGTGAATTAAGCCGGAATGTTTCAAAATATTTGGAATCGGATAATGCATATATTAAAAAGAGATATGATAATTATAGAAAGATAGCTATATCGGTATTAAGGGTTATATTTTTATTTAAAGATGAACTTAAAAAAGAGGAATTCCATGAACAGTTAACGGCTCTAATTAGCAAAGTTCAAAATAATATGGAAAAACAAAATATTGAAATTGATAGACTTATTAGGGAAGATCTTATAACCACAGATATGGCATCATCCCTGGTTAATGATCACGACAACGTTGAAATTCTAATAGAGAAACTAATAGAGGTTGCTCAAATCTTATATGTATCCTCAGATCCATTATTAAATGAGTTACCTGAAGAAACCAGTTTGAGCGATAACGCTGCTTAATTGGGTCAACTTCTTTTTTACTGTTGTTTTTAAAGATATTTGGCTTATTAAATAGCTGCCGGCGTAACGTTTTTGTCGTATTGTTGGTAATATATTTCCAATAAATTTAGGGTCGCGGTTACTAGGTCTTTGGTCTCAGTTAAAAGATTAAAATACAAAGTCGTATTTTTTGGACTGGATTCTTCTGTCCTCGTTCTTGTAATTTGTCTTGTAATTTTTTGTGTCAACAAATTAAATATATGCTCTTTATGTGTCAACACTTCCCCGATTTTCTCGAATGCCCGATCTTCAAAAGCATTTTTGGTTTTATCAAAAAGTGATTCAATTTCTAAATCCAGCTCTTTCAATTCTTTTATCTGGCTGTAGGTGAGTTTTTTATGATTATTATTAACATGCTTATGGCTAATCTTTCCAATATATTCAAGTGATTGAGCCATATCCTGTAGATAGTCCAAAATGTTTAAATAAAAATTACTGGCACCAATACTGTTCTCATCCAGGTTCTTTATAAAATAGAATATATTATCCCTGAGATCATCTATTTCAGCCGAAAGTTTTAAAACTTGTTTCTTACTTTTCTTTAGCAATTCCAAATCATGTCTTGCAAGTCCATCTATTGCATTTGTATATATTTTATTGCTACGCTTAATAACACCGGTTATATTATCCGCACTTTCCTGAATTACACCTTGAATGGAACTGCTCTCAGCTCTTCTTAGGCCATATTCCAACTTGGCAATTCTGTTAGATTTCCTGTGAATCAAATAATTTCTAGTTATTAGAATTGCTGCAAATAACAATAGAAATCCAACTGCAATAATACCGCCAAAATGGATTATTACTGCCACTAGAGCCGCTGCCGTAAATGCAATAATTGCGGTTAGGAACCAACCACCAATTACATTAAATACGCCTGCAACCCTGTACACGGCGCTTTCTGTACCCCAGGCGCGATCGGCTAGTGAAGTCCCCATAGCCACCATAAAGGTCACATAAGTCGTAGAAAGGGGTAATTTCATTGAGGTAGCAATGGAAATCAAAACACTTGCCACCATAAGATTAACGGCGGCGCGAACCAGGTCGAAGGCGGGTAAATCCTTAACCTTACTTGTTAATGAATAATCATAGGTTTGGGCGAATTGCTGATTTACTTTTTTTTGTAAACTTTCAGGGAAAATGCCATTTACTTTATCAAAAACCTTAATAGAATACTTGACAACCTGTCTGGACAAGAAGTTTGGTTGAAATTTTTCTTCACCCTGATTCTGTCTTGAAAGATCAACGCTTGTTTTTACCACATTCCTAGCTTTGGAAGAAAACCACAGCGTAATTACCATAATAATTCCTGCCAGAAGCAAAAGCATCACGGGAGTTCGAACCGCAGCGGCCAGGCTTTCCATGGTATATTCTGATGCCGGAATTCCGCTTCCCTGCCAATCCTGGTAAGACTGCAGCGCAGCAATTGGAACACCAATGAAATTTACCAAATCATTTCCCGCAAAAGCCATGGCCAGAGCAAATGTGCCTACAACAATAATTACCGTATAAATATTCCATTTAAACACATCCGTGAAAATACGGGATATAATGGACCAAAAAATTAAATTTGCCAGTATAAATAGTTCAGGTTGCTGGGCAACATAATCTGTAATTATTCCACCAAAAAGATTCGCGCTTTTCAGTCCTTTTATGAGGATAAAGTACACAATAGCTGTTAATGCAATACCGCCAAAAATTGCCCCACGCCATTTGGGTTTGTCTTCAAATTTGAAAGTTATCAGCAATCGGGCAATAAACTGTATAAGAGCTCCAATAGTAAAGGCTACTATAACGGATAGAATAATACCCAGGATAATTTCCGTGGCTTTATCGGTATTTATATACATGCTCAAATCTGCGAAATTTCCATCCGCTGACCATATTTTGAGAAGGGATATAGCCACAGCAGCTCCTAATAATTCAAACACAATAGAAACTGTAGTAGATGTGGGCATACCCAGTGTATTAAAGAAATCCAATAATAGGATATCGGTAATCATGACTGCCATAAATATTATTATAATTTCAGCAAAGACGAATTCACTTGGGTTGAAGATACCCTTTCGTGCTACTTCCATCATTCCACTTGAAGACATTGCACCAAATGCAATACCAACACTAGCTACTATCATAATAGTTTTAAAAGAAATGGCTTTGGATCCAATAGCGGAATTGAGAAAATTTACAGCATCATTACTAACCCCTACTATAAGATCTGCAATGGCCAGGACGGCTAATGCTATTATCATTATCAAGTAAATATCATTCATTATGGGCTAGAAGAATTAATTGGCAAATATCCTAAGTATGTATTTTTGGGGTGTTATCTTAAGGTTATTATTTATATTAAAAATGGAGCTGCATCTTTATTACATATAATATAACATCCATTCCCAAGTCTATTGCAAAGCAAATATAATCTTTTGAAGTTTTAATTTGTTGCCGATAAGATACACAAATAGACCTAAAAAAGATGATTTTTTAGTATTGATGCCTCTCATTTTCCAATTACAATTTGTGGATATATGCTCTTTGCGATTTTTAATTTGATTAGTCCCACCATTAGTTAGACTTTATCGACTTTCCTTTATCAGCGCGTAAATGTCAGTAAATACAAAACATGTATTAATATGTTGCACAGAAAGTAAGCTCATAAAATACTATAAATCAATACGTTTCGTTATCTATGTAAATTTAATGTTAAGTAATAGTTGATTTAAAGTTAAAAATTATTATCTTTGAATTATAGTAAATTATGAAAGGAAGTAATCATGAAAAAAACAATTATATTATTAGCGGTGGCATTTACCACAGTATTTGTCTATGGGCAGGATAAGAAAGTACAGAAATTTAATGAAGAGACCAACTTAATTGAAGTTATGGACTATCATGCTAACGGAATAATCAGCCAGGAAGGGACCTTTAATTTAAAAGGCGAATTGCATGGCGAGTGGATTAGTTATGATGCTTTAGGAAATAAGATATCTCAGGGCAGTTATGAAAATGGAGATAAGTCCGGTAAGTGGCTTTTTTGGTCAAATAATACTATGAAAGAAGTGCAATACAGCAATAATGAAATTGCCAGTATTAACGGAATACAGAATTCTAAAGGTGTGGCTGCTAAGAATTAATAGTCCATTCTATCAGTTAAAATAAAACATCCCGCATAAAGCGGGATGTTTTATTTAACACCAAAAATATTTGTTACTTACGCGAACTTTGTTCAGAACTGGCAGTAATGTATACCGGTTCTTCTGATACTCTTTGCAAACGAGCAATATCCTGAAGACTTATTTTTTTAGTTTCGAGACCATTAATTATCTGAGTAGTTTTATTTTCCTCAATAATGATGGGTACTTCTATAGTCTCATATCCCAAATAACTTACTACCAAGGTATACTCACCAGGATTAATATTATCAATTTCAAAATTTCCGTGAAAATTAGTCTGAACGGTAGTTGGCGTATTTTTGATATTTATGTTAGCGAATAATAAGGGTTCATTATTCATTTCTTTGTCTAAAATAGTTCCTGCAACAGCTCCCTGTTGTTGTGAAAACATCAGTGTTGTAATGAATAGTGAAAATACCAATGCTAAATTTTTCATTGATTAATTTATTTGTGACACAAAGGAAACATGTCAATGTAAATCTAAGGTTACCCGTATATTAAAGTTTGGTAACAAAAAGGTTATCAAAAAGCGGGGCAAAATATAGTTATTGGGAAAAAGGGATCAATGGTGGAATATCTTACTTGAAGAGAAAGACCCTGACCTATTCGCTTTTCCTAAAAAAGCATTGTAGGCACAAGACCCAATTTAAAGATACAAAGTGTGGGTGCTACAAAAAAAGCCCGGTAATACCGGGCTTTATATAAAAGTATTTATTTTTTTGATTAGTTAACACCTACTGTCCAACCCGTACCCCAGGCAGAAACATCTGTACCTGTTCCATTACCATCACCTGAAATAAAATCGGCCTCTGTGAACGTATATCCGGTATCATTCTTTAGTTTGGTAGTTACATTGTTAAAAGTAACATCGATAACACCGAGATTTCCATCCAGCACACCCTGACCGGTAGGATTATCTCCAGTATCTCCGTCACAATCAAAACCTTCCTCAAAATCATTAAGAACTACATTGGTGAATATTCCCTGAGTACCAGCCCTAAGCCTTATTGCCTCACTGGCATCATTAGCACCAACAACAGTTAAATTAGTCACATTTGGAGCAGAGTAATATCCTGCTTCATTACTAAAATCGGTATTGTATCCATCACATTCAAAAGCCTTATCATGTGATACCCCGTGTTGCACATACACGTCTGTTAGTGTTCCTGTATAGCCCTCAGTCCAATCCATGGAATCATCCTCTGCATTTACAATTACAATATGACTTGCATTTACAGTTCCTCCAAAAAATTCAATACCATCATCAGATCCTTCAAAAACCTCAACATAATCAATTGTTGTACCACTGCCAACAGCATATAAAGACAAACCGTTTAATTCAGCATTTCCATCAACGGCTCCACCGGCATATTCAATTCTTATATATTGAACGTTACCCGAATTGTCTGTTGGCGTATTTCCACCGTAAGATAATCCTCCAACTTCTGAAGTTGCGGTATCTTCCGAACCATCAGGAGTTGAATTTATGGGTGCCCTCCCGCAAATGACCAGACCACCCCAATCTCCGGAAGAAGGGCTATTTGCATTTGAGGTCATTATAATTGGATTACTGGCTGTCCCTAAAGCATTAATTTGAGCCCCTTGTTGTATAGCTATATAAGCATTTACGCCAACTGGCTGGGCCTTAATAGTCAGTCCGGCGGGGATGGTCAAAGTAGTTCCATCGGCCATCAAAACCGGTCCGGTTATAACATAATCAATTTCGGAATCCAATACAAGATCTTCTGTATAGACACCGCTCAAATTAACTGTGGTTTCTGCTGGTGGTTCGCCACCTCCTTCTGTGATGTTAGTGACACTGTTATCATTGATAACAATATCCGGGGTATTGTCCTTCTCACATGCAAATAGCAGTGCTGCGGCTATACCTAAAGATAAAAACTTGTTTTTCATTGTTTTAAGAATTAAATAGAATTAAAATTTATATTTGAGGGTTAGCCCAAAGTTAACCCCGAGCTTATATTCTCTTATAGTAATATCTCCTACCCCTGTATTTTCCCTGACAAAGGAAATATCCGGGTTCAGAATGTTCATAACAGATGCATTGGCTTCAAAGTGCTCACCTATTTCATTTCTCCAAATGAAGTTTAGAGTTGGAACTGCTTTTTCTACTATATTACCTAAACTTCCTGCACCCAGGGAAAATATCCGATCCGAAAAATATGAAAATGATACAGTGGCTTTAGGTTTGTAATTGCCAAACACCGGGCTGTAATTAAGATCGGTATTGACTATAATAGGAGATGCTCCCTCTAAATTATCCGAATCTCTATCAAAAGAGGTTCCAAAGGTATTATCCTCACCCGCAGGGATGTCTTTTAAATCTTGCTTTGTATTGGTATAAGCGGCATTAAGACCTACAGACAGGACAGGGATATCATCGGAATTAGTTAAAAGGTTTTTGCGTACTTCAAGTTCTACTCCGTATATGTCTGCCTGATCTCCCGTTCTGAAATAACGTTGCGTGCCTGTAGCATCTGCTGCCACAACCCGGTTAACCGGATTTTTAATGGTTTTTGAAAAAGCAGCTAAGGATATAATTTCACCCTGCTCCAAAAACCATTCGTATTTTAAATCTAAGTTGTATACATCAGAATAAGTAGCTCCTGTACCATTTAAGCCACCTAAAAGGTCGGGATTTCCACCATATCTTATGGTAACTGCTTCATATACAAAGGGAGCAACTTCTTTAAATTCGGGAAATGAGGCTGTTTTACTAAAAGCAAATCGCAAATTAGAATCATCATTTACGGCAAAGCGGACATTCAGACTGGGTAAATAGATATTTTCGTAAACTTCACGAAAACCCGGATCATCTGGCCTTATGTTTATTACATCATATTCTACTTTTTGAGTAAAAGATTCTACTCTAAACCCGGGAACCAAAGACCATTTCTCTCCAAGGCTTAATTCTGCCGAGGCGTATACTCCGTGAATATCAAGATTTCCGGTATAGGTATTTTCCGGTAACCCTGGTCTGTTCTTATTTCCTATTTCATCTGAAATTGGATTAAGGACAATAAGATCATACAATCCACTTCCTTCTGGAATATTGATGTTAGAAACACTAAAAATCGGATTAAAATTATTAACGTCAGTGATTGGAGTATTATCTCTATCCAGAATTTCATAACCATAGCGAATACTGCTAAACCTGCGCTCTTTTGTTCTGCCGTTATACCCAAAATTTAATTTTACCTTTTCCGATAACTCATAACCCAAATTAATATAACTATTCAGTTCATCGTCGTTAATACTTTGGAAAAACCTTTGATTATCAAAAGGAATATTTGTATAAAAAACGGGGTTCGTATTTGAATCACCATCCAAAGCAAATTGATAATTCTCTAGCGTAATTCGTTTTCGATCAGGCTCATCAGAAAACACCGTATTATATCCTATTCCCCAACCCAGAGAAAGTTTATCATCAAAATTGTGAATTCCCGTAAGTTGATTTACAAAAATCATATCCTGGTTAAACTGCACGTTCATTACATAAAATCCCTCATCTGTATTTAATATGGCGTCCCTGTTTGTTCCAAGACCGTTAATTCCAAAATAACCCACTGCATCAGTCGAATTATTTATAAATAGCGAACTGAATTTTACCACGTTTTTGGTATCTATCCTATACCCTATATTGGCTAGTGCCGTAGTTGTTGTGCTATAGGCATATTCCCGTACGTTAGGGAAGTCGGTTTTAAGAACATTGGTATAATCACGTGCTGGCCCTTCCAATAATTCATAGCCATTGTCAAAGGAGGCTGCTCCAAAAAAGCTCAGGCGGGATTCTTTGCCAAAAGGGAAAGAATAGCCTCCTTCAATTGCTCCTGAAATGTTTACCGGACTCCAGGCATCTTGTGGGTCTACACCAAACGCCAATACTCTGTTAAAGGGGTCCTTACTATAGCGATTGTAGAATCCAAAATTACTCGGGCCCTCACTTCGAACCCAATTTTCACCTGCTGCATTAGAATTTAGCCCGCTACCCAGGGAAACCTCTAAATATCCATTTCCTGTGTAATCCTTAGAATCGATATTGACATTTCCAGCGGCAAAATCTCCATAAAATGTAGAGGAATATGCTTTGCTAACGGAAACATTTTCTATAATACCGGAGGCGAAAATATCAAGGTCAATATTCTTTTTATTGACGTCATTAGAAGGCAATGAAAGCCCGTTCATGGTCGTGTTTTGGTATCTGTCGCCCAAACCTCTTACGTAAACATTGCTTGAACCCTGTTGCTTTGAGATTCCCGAAATTTGGGCAACCGCGGCGGCAGCATTGTCTATTCCCTTAAGCTTAAGGGCTTCTGCACTAATAGCCTCCTGAATAACAAGAGCCTTTTTTTGTTCAAGCAACAATGCGATTTCTGAATCTTTACTCGTTGAGACAGTAATTACCACTTCGTCTAGTGAAACACTACCGGCTCCAAGAGCTGTATTAATCTGAGTAACTTTGCCGCTCTCTACCACCACATTAGGAATTTCAAGCGTTTCATAACCCAAAAAACTAAATACTAAAGTATACTCCCCCGGGGTAACCCCTGTAATTTCATACAGGCCATCGAAGTCAGAAGTGGTTCCTTTAGTTGTATTTTTTATAAGAACATTGGCAAACGCAAGAGGCTCATTATTTACCTCTTTATCTGTAAGCTTACCTATTATACTTCCAACTTCCTGGGAATGACCCATGAACTGGGATAGTAAAAGCGCAAGCAGGACAATAAAAACTTGTTTCATCTATTTGATTTACGTTTTCAACCGCAAAGAACGCTATGAGTTGTAAAAGTCCTGTTACCTGCAGGTTAAACATTTATTTTATTAAGGTTACCATAAGGTTAGCAGATTAAGGAAACGTTAAGACATAAATTCCATGTTCAATAATTAGTTCAAAAAGGGTTTGTTTAAATATTTATTCACCTTTAAAAAACTGTATCTTTCCATCGTAATTTAGGACATATGAACTGGGATCAACTCCTCTCTTTAAAGCGTTTTGGAGATACACATAAAAGATTGCGCAATGAGCAAAACGAGACTCGTCTGGGATTTGAAGTGGATTATGACAGAGTAATCTTTTCTGCTGCTTTCAGGAGCCTGCAAGACAAGACACAGGTAATACCACTTTCAAAAACAGATTTTGTTCATACCCGTTTAACCCATAGCCTGGAAGTTTCTGTTGTTGGGCGAAGCCTGGGAAGAATTGCGGGTGAAAAGCTATTAAAAAAACATCCATTTTTGTTGGAAACCCACGGGTATAAATTTGGAGATTTTGGAGCCATTGTAGCGGCTGCAGCGCTGGCGCATGATATTGGCAATCCACCATTTGGTCATAGTGGTGAAAAGGCCATTGGGGAATTCTTTAAACATGGGGAAGGTAAAAAATACAAATCACTTTTATCCCAAAAGGAGTATCAGGATATCATTGATTTTGAAGGCAATGCCAATGGATTTAAATTACTCACGGAATCACGTGAAGGGGTATCAGGAGGACTCCGATTAAGCTATGCCACGTTGGGTGCCTTTATGAAATATCCTAAGGAGTCTATTCCAAAGAAGCCAACAACTCACATAGCAGCTAAAAAATTTGGTTTTTTTCAATCACAAAAGGAATTTTTTAATGAAGTTGCTGAGGAATTAGGACTTCTCCTTACAAGCAAAGGAGCAAACATTGCATATTCCAGGCATCCATTGACGTATTTGGTTGAAGCTGCTGATGATATCTGCTATACCATAATTGATTTTGAAGATGGAATAAACCTGGGATTAATCTCAGAAGAATACGCTTTGGAGTATTTGATTAAACTGGTTAAAGACACTATAAATACTAAAAAGTACAATTCATTAACCATTATGGCCGACAGGCTGAGCTATCTAAGGGCTTTGGCAATTAATACACTCATTACGGATGCGGTATCAGTTTTTCTTGAAAATGAAGAGGCAATCCTGGCTGGTGAGTTTTCGATCTCGCTTCTGGATCGCAGTCAATACAAGGCGCAGATTGAGGACATTATTCAATTGAGTGTTAATAAAATATATCGCTCACCCGGAGTTATCGAGAAAGAAATCGCCGGCTACAAAATTATTTCGGATATTCTGGAAGTCTATACAGGAGCCCTGGTAAGACAAAAAGAAGGGAAACCTACGAACTATGATAAACTGTTAATAGAAACCCTGCCAGATGCTTACAGAATGATGGAAGGCTCAATTTATACAGTTTTGTTAAATTCCTGTTGCTTTGTTGCCAGCCTGTCGGACAGTGCTGCAGTGCATATTCATAACAAAATAAGCGGAAAGCAACTTTAAAAATTATACGCTAAGCCAATTGCCAAAACCTGTCTGAATTGGATTTTGGGAACTCCGGGATCAATTACATTACCGGTGTCAGCGATTACCTGGTCAAAACGGATATCATCATCATAAATAATATGGGTTCCTAAATTGGCCTCAAATAGGTTGTTCACCTTAAATGTAAAATTCAATTCCCAGTCTACATCTATATTCCCAAAACGTCTTATATAATCTGTAAAAAGACTTAGACGATGATTCATAATTATGTTAGTTGCAATTTCTTTCTCCCAGGTATTTGTTACTAATATCCCGAATTCAACAAATTTTGTTGACCCTTTAGTCACCAGATTTCCATCCTCATCAAATATGGCTCTCCTTACCCCAAAAGCGCCTTGGTTTGCAAGCGTTTGATCAAGAACAAAAGTTGCTTTTACAGTAGTAGGAGATAGGTAGAGGCTGAAATTATTGCCGTCAGGCACAAAGGAAGGACCCCCACCAAAAAATAAATATCCCGGAGCCATAAATCTGGAGATAGGGTTGTCTGTGTTCGGATAGTTAAAACCGTCTGTAAATTGCGTATTAAATTTGGTATTAATTGAATAATACCATTTATTTAGTGTATCCTGGCGATAGCCAAAAGAAGAGGTCAGTCTAATTACGTCCTCTGTTTTTCTTACCTCCCTTCCTTCCTGTACATTAATGCCGTATCTAAGGATTAGCTCGTTATTCCATTTAATGTATCTAAATTTATAATTTCTTACAAATTTCGAGTTTCCTATGGCAGAAATCGCATTTTCACCCCCCGCATTCCAATTAACAAAGGCTACCTCACTTATATTTAATCCCACTTTATTTTCCTTTACCCAAAAGGAGGGGATTACAAATGGTTTATAAGGTTCACTTAGAACTTTACTTTTATTGAAAGAAATAGCAGGATTGATAAAACGTACTCCTCTGGGTGCTGCTTTTATTTTGTATTGCCTGGCACGGATGACAATGGTATCAATTTTTGTAGTATCAACCGCTATACCTGAAGGAATAGTATCCTGCAGGTAGGCATAAGAAGAGGATAATAATAACAATCCGAATAAAATAAACCTTCTTGTCATACTATTATTTCAATAATTCCAGGATAAGTTTTTTAATGGATTGGTCATCAAGATGTGCCATTTCATGTAATTGTTCTACTGTTCCATGTTCAATGAAAACATCATCAATTCCGCATATTGAAATAGGGATGGGGTTATTTATAGAATTTGCAAATTCTAAAATCGCGCTTCCAAAGCCTCCAATTTTACAACCATCTTCTACGGTAATTATCTGCTCATAGGTATCAAAAATAAAGTGTAACATTTTCTCATCCAAAGGCTTTGCAAAACGCATATTGTAATGACCTAATTTTCCTGGCATATTCAGGTCCATAATGAGCTCGGAAACAGTGTTCCCGATGTGACCTAAAGATAGTATAGCAATTTTATTGCCCTGGGTCAATTCTTCGGCGACCCCAATTTCCATTTTTTGGAAAGGTTCTTTCCAATTAGTGGTGGTAGCACGTCCTCTGGGGTAGCGAATAGCAATTGGCCCGGAAAGGCTATCTTGAATAGTATACATAATATTGCGCAGCTCCGCCTCGTTTAAGGGTGAAAATATCGTGAGATTTGGGATACAACGTAAATAGGCTATATCATATACCCCATGATGTGTGCCACCATCTTGCCCTACTACTCCCGATCTGTCGAGAAAGAAGGCCACCGGAAGATTCTGTATGGCAACATCATGAATTACCTGATCGTAAGCCCTTTGTAAAAAGGTAGAATAAATGGCGCAAAAAGGCAGCAATCCTTCAGCATCCATTCCTGCAGCCATTGTAACGGCATGTTGCTCTGCGATACCGACATCAAAAGCCCTTTCCGGAATCTGTTCCATCATAAACTTTAAAGAACTTCCCGTAGGCATGGCGGGTGTAATGCCAATAATGTTATCATTTTTTAATGCCAGTTCTACAAGTGTATGACCAAACACATCCTGATATTTAGGAGGCTTATTTTCAGTCTGCGAGTTTATCAAATCACCGGTTTGATTATTGAATTTACCCGGAGCATGATAGGTAACCTGATTTTCCTCTGCTTTTTTTAAACCTTTCCCCTTAGTGGTAATAATGTGGAGTAATTTAGGTCCTTTTACAGTTTTCAATCTTTTTAATTCTTTTATTAAAAGAAGAACATCGTGACCGTCAACCGGGCCCGTATAGTCAAAATTCAGGCATTCAAAGATATTTTCATCTTTTGCCGTACCCTTTTTGACATTAGTCAGGTATTTTTTAAGAGCCCCCACACTCGGATCAATGCCAATTGCATTATCATTGAGAATTATAAGAACATTCGTATTTGTAACACCGGCATGGTTCAATCCTTCAAAAGCCATCCCACTGGCAATAGAGGCATCACCAATAACTGCTATATGTTGTCTTTTATTATCTCCTTTTAATTTTGATGCAAGAGCCATCCCCAGGATGGCAGAAATTGAAGTGGAACTGTGACCAGTTCCAAAGGAATCATACTTGCTTTCATCTCTTTTTGGAAAACCACTTATTCCACCAAGTTGCCTGTTCGTGTGAAAGACATCTTTACGTCCTGTGATAATTTTATGGCCGTAAGCCTGGTGACCAACATCCCAGATTAATCTGTCAAAAGGCGTATTGAATACATAATGTATTGCCAACGTTAATTCCACCACACCCAGGCTTGCACCTAAATGTCCTTCTTTTACGGCTACGATATCAATTATAAAATTCCTTAGTTCTTTGGCAAGAAGAGGTAATTCATTCGCTTTTATTTTGCGAAGATCAGAAGGATAATTAATAGTATTCAGTAGTTTCATAGGAAATAACAAATGTACATTAATTCATTTTTTGTTATAACCACATCTATTCCTAATATTGCAGTATTATGTCTATTGATTTTAAATTTGACGATGCTTATTTTATGAAAAGAGCATTGCAGGAGGCCGCAACTGCTTTTGAGAAAGGTGAAGTTCCTATTGGAGCAATAATTGTTGTTCAGGATAGAATAATTGCCAGAGGGCACAATTTAACCGAGCAACTTAATGATGTAACGGCACATGCGGAAATGCAAGCAATAACAGCTGCCGCTAACTTTTTAGGAGGAAAATATTTACATAATTGTACTTTATATGTAACTCTGGAACCTTGTCAAATGTGCGCAGGGGCACTTTTTTGGAGTCAAATTCCTAAAATTGTTTTTGGAGCTTATGATCCTCAAAGGGGTTTTTCTGCTTTAGGGGGCCAATTGCATCCAAAAACTACTATATCCGGAGGTGTTTTAGAAGCGGAGTGTGCAGAATTACTAAAACGGTTTTTTATTCAGAAACGAAGATTGAATTAGGAGCAAAAAAAATCCCCGATTTTGGATCGGGGATCGTTCAATTCAAAATAAAATATTTTTATCCGATTACTTGCACTTGTGCCGCAACCATGCCCTTTCTTCCTTCTTCTTCTTCGTATTCTACTTTGTCGCCTTCGTTTAATTCCACTCCGTTCAATGCTGTGGCATGAACAAAGATGTCCTTCCCGGTGTCGTCGTTGGTAATGAACCCGTATCCATTGGATTCATTGAAAAATTTTACGGTTCCTGTCATTAAAATAAGTATTAAAATAAAAAAATTACGATACGAAAGTATGATTTTTTGCGCAGACCTCTTTAAAGAAAAGGCAAAATTTGACCAAATTTATTGATTTTCAGACTTTTTGGGAAGTTTACCTTGCATTTTACGAATATTTTCCTCAGTGAGCATATAATCCTTTACTTTTCTGGTTTTGCTCTCCTTAATAAGAAATAACGGCATAGCTATTAAAAATAGCCCAACGGTGCCAAATCCAATATATTTGTTGGCCATTTGAGCATGTTCTTCTCCAAGTGAGAAACCATAAAATATAGCCCCAAGAGACACCAATACAATTAAAAGAATGATATGTTTGAACCTAATTTGCATCTTCTTTGGTAAAGTTAATCAACTTTCTTCTATAAGCGGTTAGCAACTTTGATTTGGAAATAAAACCAAAATATTTTCCATCTTTTATTACAGGCAGGTTCCATGCACTGCTATCCTGGAATTTTCGCATTACTTCCTGCATAGAGTCCCTTTCATAAAATATGAGTTCAGGGGCATTGTGCATAAAGGATTCGACCCTTATTTTATCATATATGGAGGTGTCAAACATAAATTCACGTATGTCATCCAATAGAACAATACCTACAAGGGCATCATTTGCGTCTATTACCGGAAATATATTACGGGCAGATTTTGCAACCGATTGGTAGACCATTTCACCGAGGGTCATATCCTGCCTGACGGCCTTGAAATTTTTTTCGATAATATCATCGAGCTCCATTAAAGTCAGCACAGTTTGATCTTTGTTATGTGTAATAAGCGCGCCTTGTTTTGCTAATTCTCGCGTATAAATGGTATAATCAATTGCATTCTTTGTAAGAAGAAAGGATATTGCTGAAGTAATCATTAAGGGAACAAAAAGTTCGTAGCCCCCTGTAATTTCTGCAATTAAAAAGATGGCGGTTAAAGGTGCCTGCAGCACTCCTGCAATAAGCCCTGCCATTCCAATTAGGGTGAAATTACTTTCATTCACAGAAAGCCCCAAGCCTAAATTATTGATCACTTTCCCAACAACATTCCCTAATGCACTTCCCATGACCATAGTAGGAATAAATATACCTCCTGAACCCCCTGCTGCAAAAGTTGTAGTCATTGCAACAGCTTTGAAAATGATAATCCCGAATAGCAGTGCTATAACCACCCATATATTATTGGTGTAGTTGTCAAAAGGTGTTTTACCCAGTGCATCAATATGTTCACCGTGCAAGAGCTTATTAATAAATACAAAGCCTTCGCCATAGAGTGGTGGAATAAAATAGAGCATAATACCAATGGCTAATCCACCAACCAGAAGTTTATATTTTGGACTTTTAAATCTTTCAAAGAAAGCTAGAATTCCAAAATACATTTTTGTAAAATAAATAGAGGCGATAGCCGTACCTACTCCTAAAACAATATAGAAAAAGGTGTCTTTTATTTCAAATTTTTCAGTTATTGAAAAACTAAATAAAGATTCATCTCCAAGAAAAAAATAGGATGTAAGAACACCCGAAATAGAAGCTAATAATAAGGGCAACATTGAGATCATTGTCAAATCCAAACTAAAAACCTCGACGGCAAAAATTATTGCGGCAATAGGGGACTGAAATATTGAGGCAATAGCCCCCGCGGATGCACAAGCTATAAGAAGGGACCTAGTTTTGGCATTAATATGTAATAACTGGGCAACATTTGAACTAATTGCTGCTCCTGACGCTACAGCAGGACCCAAAAGCCCAACAGAACCCCCGAATCCAACAGTTAACGGGGCCGTTACCAAAGGTAAAAATATTTTCTTTGCACTGATTATTCCTTTCTTTTTAGAGAGTGCAAAAAGGATAGAGGAAATGGCGTGCTCCAACTTTTCCTTGTGTACAAATTTTACATACAGATACACTAGTGTAAGCCCTATAATTGGAGTAATAAAATACAGCTGATAATTGGAAAAAACGATTCCTTTTTCTAAAAGAGATTCTATGAAATAAGTGGTGTTTTTAAGCGTAACTGCCGCAAGACCTGCCAAAAATCCAACCACCACGCTCATTAACTGGGTAAAGGTCTTATTAGAGATATTTTTGTACCTCCATTTAAGAAACCTGGTAAATAAGGTTGTTATTCGGTTGGGCATTACGTGACTATACGTTTAAAGGTATTAAAAAATGCCGCTTTTAGACGGGATTGATGTTAAGTTTGAATATCCAATTTTAAATTAAGTTCCTTCAATTGTGCATCATCAATAAAGGCAGGTGCATCAATCATGACATCCCTTCCGCTATTATTTTTTGGAAATGCAATAAAATCCCGTATGGTTTCCTGTCCTCCAAGAATGGCCACAAGCCTGTCAAGGCCAAATGCAATTCCTCCATGAGGGGGTGCGCCATATTGAAAGGCATCCATTAAAAAACCAAATTGCGCTTTGGCCTCTTCTGGCGTAAAACCAAGATGTCTGAACATGGTGGCTTGTGTTTCTTTGTCGTGAATTCTTATTGATCCACCACCAATTTCATTTCCATTTAAGACCAAATCATAAGCATTGGCTCTAACCGCAGCCGGATCAGTATCCAGTAATTCTAACTGTCCTGGTTTGGGAGAAGTAAATGGGTGATGCATAGCATGGTAATTGCCCGTTTCTTCATCTAACTCCAGTAATGGGAAATCTACAACCCATAATGGCGCAAATTCTTTCGGATTTCTAAGTCCCAGACGTTCTGCCATTTCCATGCGCAAAGCACTTAATTGAGTTCTTGTTTCTGCAATATTGCCTGAGAGAATACAAATAAGATCTCCTGGTTTTGCACCGGTATGCTTAGCCCATTTGGATAAATCTTCCTGGTTGTAAAATTTGTCAACAGACGATTTATAGCTGCCGTCTTCATTACATTTTACATATACCATGCCTTTTGCTCCTACTTGTGGCCTGCGTATCCAATTTATTAATTGATCAATTTCTTTTCTAGTATAGGATGCTGCGCCGGGTACAGCAATACCCACAACCAATTCAGAGGAATTGAACACATTAAAATCTTTGTGCTGTGCTATTTCGTTCAATTCTCCAAATTCCATTCCGAATCGAATATCCGGTTTGTCATTTCCGAATCTTTTCATGGCATCGTCATAGGTTAACCTGGGGAATTCCCCCGTCTCTACTCCGTTAATTTCAAGTAGCAGATGTCTGGTAAGTCCTTCAAAAGCATTTAATACATCATCCTGTTCTACAAAAGCCATTTCACAGTCTATTTGTGTGAATTCTGGTTGTCGGTCAGCGCGCAAATCTTCATCTCTGAAACATTTTACGATCTGAAAATATTTATCCAACCCACCTACCATGAGCAATTGCTTGAAGGTCTGAGGGGATTGTGGCAGGGCATAGAACTGCCCTTCATTCATCCTGCTTGGAACTACAAAATCGCGCGCACCTTCCGGAGTTGATTTTATTAAATACGGAGTTTCCACTTCAATAAACCCTTGTTTGGAAAGGTAATTCCTGACTTCGATGGTAACTTTACTACGAAAAATCAGATTTTCTTTGACCGGATTTCTTCTAATATCCAGATAGCGATATTTCATCCTCAGGTCCTCACCTCCATCAGTTTTGTCTTCAATTGTAAATGGAGGTATTAAGGATTCGTTTAATACCTTAAGTTTTGTAACCAATATTTCAATTTCTCCGGTAGGGATATTGGAATTTTTAGAAGATCGTTCAATTACAGTACCCTTTACCTGTAATACAAATTCGCGACCTAAAACCCTGGCTTTTTCTAATATTTCAGGATCACTCCGTTCTTCATCAAATACCAGTTGGGTAATGCCATAGCGATCACGAAGATCTACCCAGACCACAAATCCTTTGTCTCTTGTTTTTTGCACCCAACCAGACAAAGTGACTTCCTTATTTATGTGTGATGATCTTAATTCACCACAAGTATGACTCCTATACATTTTAAGTACCTTGTTTTACAGCCGCAAATGTAAGAAGATATGCTTGCACCCCATATTATTAGGTCGTGTTTTCTGGCATATTTTATATTTTTATAATGATAATTTTGTTAAGAAAAACTTAAAAAAAATTTTGATTATACCTTTTCTTCACTACCTTGGAAGGTACAATAGCTAATTCTTAATACTAATTGAACATGAAAAAAACTCAACTTAACAAGGTATTTCTATGGCTTTTTCTTGCGCTGCCGTTTTTGGCGTTTTCCCAAGAAACTGTCCGTGGGTATATCCAGGATGAATTAAATGGTACTCCCTTAATAGGGGTAGACGTTGTAATAAAAGGTACCTCAACAGGAACTACGAGCGATTTTGATGGGAATTATGAAATTTCTGTCAACAATTTTCCGGCAACCTTGGTTTTTTCCTCTTTGGGATTCGAAACCAGAGAAATTAGGATAACGGATGCAACAACACTGAATGTCACTTTAGCAGAATCAGCTACTGGTCTGGACGAGGTGATTATTACAGGTTTGGGAACTTCAGTAAAACGTGAAAATTTGGCTAATGCGGTTTCAACGGTTTCTGCACAGGAGCTAGTGGGCACAACCAGTCAGTCTACTGTAGATGGGGCACTATATGGTAAAGTACCCGGGGTAAACATTACATCATCTTCCGGAGCTCCCGGTGGTGGATTTGCCATCAGGCTTAGGGGTGTTTCTTCTATCAATGGAAACAACCAGCCTCTGATTATTGTAGACGGCGTTTACTATAACAATGTGGAGATACCCTCCGGATTGAGATTTGCATCAGGCGCAAACAGGGGGAATGAAGAAAATTCCAGCAACCGCTTAGCAGATCTGGATCCAAACGATATTCAGAATGTTGAAGTTTTAAAAGGATCTTCTGCCGCTGCAATTTATGGACAAAGAGGGAATGCCGGGGTAATCATAATTACTACAAAAAGAGGTAAAGCTGGAAAAACTAAAATCAGTTTTAGCCAGGATGTAGGTACCAATACCATTGCCAATCCGTTGGGGATACGACCCTGGACCGGAGCTTCCGTAGAGGAAACATTTGATGCCGGTGAAAGGGCCAAATTTGATGCAACAATTGCTGCTCAGGGCAGCCTTTATGATTATGAAGACATTATCTACGGTGAAACAGGGTTTATTACAGAAACAAGATTAAATGCGACAGGTGGAAATGAAAGAACCAAGTTCTATGTAGGTGGAGCGTATAGAGACGAAGATGGGATTATCAAAAATACCGGTTTTGACCGATTTTCACTGCGTACCAATATAGAACATAAGATATCTAATGTTTTTGATTTTACATCTACTACCAATTATACCAGATCTAATTCTAGTCGAAGTTTTACAGGTAATGAGAACGAAGGTGGACTTAGTTATGGTTATACCTTGGCGTTCACCCGGCCATGGAACAATCTGTTTCCTGATGCCAATGGTAATTATCCAAATAACCCCAACTATCCTGGGAACCCGATTTTTGTCAGGGACAATGCAAAAAATGAAGATAGCAACAATCGTATAGTTCAGGGGCTAAGCTTAAATACTAAAATATTAACGACCGATAAACACCGTGTAAAATTGGTTTTAAGTGGTGGACTTGACTATTTGGCTAACGAGACTAATGTTTATGTTCCCGAAACACATCAGGCTCAAATTGGTGGCCAAGGTGGGTTTGTTGGCGTAGGTAAGAATAACTTCACACAATATAATACACAAGCTATTGGTGTATGGGACTATGATGCCACGGGAGGAGATTTCGGATTAACTACCCAAATGGGTTTAACGTACCTGAACCAAGAGTCTAATTTAGTAAATAGCAGGGGTTCTCTTCTTGCAGCCGGTCAGACAAGCGTAGATCAATCTGTTAACCAAGTTATAGATCAGACTAGGACAGAAGAGGAGGACTTTGGTTTCTTTGCACAGGTTGAAGGAAACTATAAGGATCAGTTTATTGCCACCTTGGGATATCGTATGGATAAATCCAGTAGAAATGGGGACCCAAATAAATTCTATGGCTTTCCAAAAGCGTCTTTGGCAGTAAACTTTTCTAATTTTGATTTTTGGGGCGTTGAGGATATAAGCCAACTCAAGTTTAGAGTTGCTTATGGAGAAACAGGTAACCCGGCAGGTTTTGGAGCTACTTTTACCAGTTTTGGAGCCAATAATATTGGGGGCAATATTGGACAATCGGTTTTAGCAGCTAAGGGTGACCCAGATGTTGAACCAGAAACTGCTGGGGAATTCGAAGTGGGATTCGACCTTGGTTTCCTCCAAAATCGAATTTCATTTGAGGCCACATATTATAGTAAAGAAGTTAAAGATTTAATTCTTACCAGAGCGCTCCCTGCCTCTTCAGGGTTTACTCAGGAAACCACGAATCTGGCAGACCTTAGGAATAAAGGGGTAGAATTAGGTTTAAGGGCTGATGTTCTGGATCATCCGAATATTAGATGGAATTCAGGGGTTCTGTTTTATCTAAACCGATCGGAAATTACCCGTTTAGATGTTCCGGCCTTTCCCCAGCCCGGTGCAGGCTTTGGTCTTGGTTTGGGAACCTTTTTTATAGAGGAAGGAAAACCGGTAACCCAATTAGTTGGTACAATTGATGGTGTCCAAACTCAAGTTGGAAATGTTGAGCCAGATTTTCAGATGGCCTTTACCAATAACCTGACTTTGTTTAAGCAGATTGATGTGTTGTTTCTTTTGCAATGGAAACAAGGAGGTGAAAATCTCAATCTTTCCACTTTCTTGACGGATTTGGGAGGTGTAACCCCGGATCTGGAAACTGCTGAAGGTCAGGCACGTTTAGCGACACCTGCCAATGCGCTACGATTCGTAGAACCGGCAGGCTATGTTCGCTTGAGGGAAGCAGCGATCTATTATAGATTGCCGACCAAAACGGTGAACAATGTTTTTGGCGATATCGTAGAGGGTGTAAAATTTGGGTTCTCAGGCAGAAATATTTTTACCATTACAGATTATAGTAGTTATGATCCGGAGGTGTCCGTTAATGGTGGTACTGGTCTTTCCAGTGGAATAGAGGTTACTCCCTTTCCCAGTTCAAGGCAGTTCTACTTTCACCTGAATGTTAACTTTTAAAAAATTGAAGATGAAAAATATAATCAAAAAGATAACGATGTTAGCATGGGCCTGTTCTATTTTAGTAATGGCTTACTCATGCTCAATTGACAAAGTACTAGATCCGAACGGACCCAGTGTTAGCAGTGTTCAACAAAATGCTTCAAAAGGACAATTGAACGAACTGGTAGTAGGGATAGAATCTACTACCAGGGATGGTTTGGGAGTGGAAGTTACGGCCAGTGGTACTATGGGGCGGGAACTGTATTTATTTGATGCAGATCCTCGTAATACTGGAGATCTTCTGGGAAAAGACGGTATTGCGTTAGACAACAATTCGTTTTACAGTACGCAACAATGGAACGGAAATTACCGTGCCACAAAGAATGCCAATTTGTTGATAGAAGCTGCCGCTAACACTGAATTCGTTACTGACGCCGAATCCAATGGATATATTGGGTTTGCCAAAACAATGCAGGCCTATGAATTAATCCAGATTCTAAAATCCTATGATAAGGCCAGATTGGATGTAGCCGACCCTGATAATCCTGGTCCAATTTTAGATTTTAACGATGCATTATCACAAATCCGTGCTTTGTTAGACGAGGCCCAGGGAAATCTTTCAAGTGCTGGTGATAGTTTTGCCTTTCCCTTGAGTAGCGGTTTTAGCGGATTTGACACTCCGGCTACTTTTACCCAATTCAACAGAGCCGTAGCTGCTTTGGCCGCGGTATATGCTGGTGATGGCACAGCTGCGTTAACGGCACTTACCGGTTCTTATTTTGATATTAGCGGAGCTCTGGATCTGGGTCCCGATCATATTTTTGGCTTGGGTGGGGGAGATCAGGCAAACCCTGTGTTCAGGGTTCCATCTACGCCAGACAACATAAACAACGGAGATCAGATTATTGTTCATGATAGTTGGATTAATGAAGCTGAAGCAGGGGATACCCGTGTGGAGGACAAAGCTGAACCGAGACTGGATCCCAGTTCCCAGGATGGGCTTACAGGAACCCATGAAACGCGTTTATATGCTACAAATGTATCTCCTATTAAAATCCTGAGAAACGAGGAGTTGATACTGCTGTATGCCGAAGCTAGTATCTTAGCCAGTAATCTGCAGGATGCTGAAGACGCTTTAAATACGATTCGTACTTCTGCATCTCTCCCAAATTATGCGGGAGCACAAACAGCTGATGCTTTAACTACAGAACTATTAAATCAAAGAAGATATTCTTTGTGGTCTGAAAACCATAGAATGTTTGATCTTAGACGTTATGGATTGTCCAATACTTTGCCTATAGATAGGCCAGGAGATGTGATATATAATGTTTTCCCTGTACCACTTTCTGAAAATGAATAGTTGTTAGTTCAGGTCGACTAAAGCAAAAAACCCCGCACTTCGCGGGGTTTTTATTGAAGAATACCCTATAAAAGTCTATGCAGCTATTTCTAGATCTTTCTTTTTTAAAGAGGTTCTTTTGGCTCCTCCTTTGAGTTTAATCTTAATTCTATAAACTATATTAAAAAGAACCGGTACTATTATCAATGTAAGGAAAGTAGCTACAATCAATCCAAAAATAACGGTCCATGCCAGGGGTCCCCAAAATATTACGTTATCTCCCCCAATGTAGATCTTAGGATCAAAGCTTGTAAATAACGAAAAGAAATCAATATTAAGGCCAATGGCTAAGGGAATTAACCCAAGAACGGTGGTAATAGCGGTGAGCAATACAGGCCGCATTCTGGCCTTTCCTCCTTTTACAATTAATTCTGTGACTTGTTCTCTTGTTAATAATTCCTTATCCGTCATGCCCAGAGACACCTTTTTTCGATCTATTAGTATTTGGGTATAATCTAAAAGTACCACCCCGTTGTTTACAACAATTCCGGCGAGAGAAATAATTCCCATCATGGTCATCATAATTACAAATGGCCAGCCAGTTATTATTAATCCACCAAAAACCCCGATAAAGCTCAGGAAAATAGCGGTCATTATTATAGCTGGTTTAGAGATTCCTCCAAATTGGAAAACAAGAATTAACATTATTAAACCAAGCCCTGAAAAGAATGCGCCAACCAGAAATTGCATCTGTTTATTCTGTTCTTCAATCTGTCCTGTATAATCGATTTTTACATTGGCTGGAATACCGCTATATTCTTCCATTTCCTTTTTTATTTCAGATACAATTGCTCCGGCATCCGTAAATCCAGGTCTAAGTCCGGAATAAAGTGTCACAACACGTTTTGTATCCTTGTGTTTTATTGCACTAAAACTGGAAGTATTTCTTTGAGATGCCACGGCAGAAACAGGAATTTCTTTTATCAGGCCTGTTGCCTGATCTCTGAAAATTACATTCTGATTAAATAGAGCGCTAGTATTGTATCTAAGGTCTTTATTAAAGCGAACATTAATATCATAATCTTCACCACCTGCTTTATAAATACCGGCTTTGTCTCCAAAGAGTGAGCGCCTTAACTGCATGCCGACCTGACCTACCGATACGCCAAGTTCGCCTGCTTTTGCACGATCTACAGTCACCTGCATACTTGGTTTTCCGGTATTGACATCTATCTTTAATTCTTCTATTCCTTCAATATTTTTTGTATTAAGGAAATTTCGCATTTGCTCTGCGGTATTTATTAGAACGTCATAATCCTTTCCTTCGATTTCAATATTTATGGGGTAACCCGATGGAGGTGCAATCTGATCTTTTTCGACAGAAATGGCAATCCCAGGGTATATGCCTTTTAAACCGTCCTGAATTTCTTTTCTAAGTCCTTCGGTATCCCTGCCGCCTCTGAACTTATACTCTGTCATAGAAATGGTAATTTTACCTCTGTGAGGCATTTCTGCTGCTGATCCTCCTTCCGTAAATGGATTTTCTGCCCCCTTACCAACTTGTGAAACACTCGATGCCACAAGTAAATTGTTTTCACCATCCATATATTTGGAATCATCAGCGATGGCATAGACTCTTTTTTCGATATTCTTTGTTATTTCATTGGTCTTTTCTATGGCCGTACCCTGTGGATACTCTATATAAACATAAATCTCATTAGGGGTGTTGTCCGGAAAAAATTCCACTTTTGTTCGGCCGTTTCCGAGGGATACACCAAAAGCAATAAAAGCTGTTATTAACAAGAGTACTGTAAAACCAAAGTATGCATATACATTTCTTCCCTTAAGTGCACCCCTCAATCGATTCTCGTACCAATTTTCAAATCGTGATAAGTATTTTTTCTGAAAGTTTAAAGCCGCTTTTTTCAGTCCGTATTTGTATATCCAGAACAAGATGGCCAATACTATCATCAAGGAACCTAATCCGCGTACCTCTCCTCCAAATATCAGAATAAAAAGTCCAAAGCCGCCCAGAATAATACTAAGGCGTATAAGTTGCTTTAAGGTAAGTTCTTTGTCTCCCACCTCCATAAATTGTGATACCAGCATGGAGTTCATAAATATGGCGACAAATAGGGAAGAGCCCAGAACAACAGATAGCGTAATTGGGAAAAAGATCATAAACTCACCCATAATACCAGGCCATAGCCCAAGCGGTATGAATGCGGCTACAGTAGTGGCAGTAGAAATAATTATTGGAAACGCAATTTCACCAACACCTTTTTTGGCTGCTACAGCGCGAGACATTCCCTCCTCTTCCATTAGGCGGTATACGTTTTCAACAACAACAATACCATTATCCACGAGCATTCCCAGTCCCATAATAAGCCCAAATAAGATCATTGTATTCAGGGTATATCCTAAGGCGGATAGGACCATAAAGGACATGAACATAGACATAGGGATTGCAAAACCAACAAACAAGGCATTGCGAAAACCTAAAAAGAACATTAAAACTGTGACCACTAATATGATCCCAAAAATTATATTGTTAACCAGGTCATCGACCTGATTTAAAGTTCTACTCGAGGAATCATTGGCAATACTAACCTCCAGGTCAGGGGGAAAATAGTTCTCCTTTGAATCCTTCACAATTTTTTTGATCTCTTCTGCCGCAGTGATTGCGTTTTTACCTGCACGTTTTTTAATATCAAGCATAACAACACTACTGCCCCGTTCCCGGGCATAGGTGGTTTTCTCTTCTTCCTTGAATGATACCTCAGCAATATCCTTTAAATAAACAGCCGCATTTTTTTCAGATTTAACAACAAAACTTTCAAGTTCAACCGGATCTTCAATTTCACCTAAAATCCGAATTGTACGGCGCTGTCCACTGGTGTTTAAATTCCCTGCAGACATGGTCATATTCCCATTATTTATGGCTTGTATAACATCATCAAAGCTAACCTTGGCCGCCATCATTTTATAAATATCAACGGCTACTTCTACTTCTTTTTCCTGTGCTCCCCTGATATCTACCTCTTTAATCTCTGGTAAATCTTCTATTTCATCTTCGAGATACTCTCCAAATTCCTTTAATTTATCAACCGGATAATCTCCTGTTAGATTCACATTCATGATAGGAAAAGATTCGGATAAATTAAGGTCAAAAACATCGGGTTCTACTTTTGCACCATTAAAAATAGGCCAGTCTTCACTTGCTTTTTCACTGTCAACCTCGTCCTTTACTTTTTGTTTGGCACTTTCAACGGAAATATCTTCATCAAATTCAACCACTATCATGGAATAATCTTCCTGCGAGGTAGAAGTGATTTCTACCAAATTACTCACATTTTTTAGTCTGTCTTCAAGGGGGTCAGTTAATAATCTTTCAATATCTTCTGCGGTATTTCCCGGGTAAACACTACTAATATAAATCTTGGTTTCTTTTACTTCAGGAAAATCTTCTCTTGGCATTGAAAAATAAGAGGATAATCCAATGAATAAAAAGATACCAATCATTACGTAAATGACCGAAGGGTTATCAATGGCCCAGGAAGAAAATCTAAACTCCTTATTTGTATTTTTATGTTGTTTGCTCATAAGACTATTGAATAATTTTTACTTGCTGGTTTTCCCTGACATTGCGTGCGCCTTCTAATATTACCTGTACACCAGGTCTAATTCCGGCTAACACTTCTACGTAATCTCCCTGTGTTTGACCTGTATTTATAATCTGTTTTTTTGCTATTGCCATGTCATTAGAATCAACCTCTGTGGCGAGATAAACATATTGTTCGCCTAAGGCATTTTCAGAAATTACACTCTGTGGAATTAAAATTGCATCGTCGCTACTATAATTGTTGATTTGCACTCTGGCTGTAAGATTTGGCTTTATATTTCTTTTTTTATTGGGCACGGCTATTTCCACTCGAAAGGATCTGTTAGTTGGATTAATAAAATTACCAGTTTGCCGTATTACGGAAGTAATGCTATCGCCCAGTACAGGAAAATAGACTTTAACTTCCTTGCCTACAGTTACTCCTTTTAAATAACTTTCAGGAACATCAACTTCGATATACATATCCGAAAGGTTAACAATACGAAATACTGCTTGTCCGCTACCCGGGGAAACAACGGTTCCCTGTTCCTGAATGACATCATCAATAATTCCCGAAAAAGGAGCCCTTACATTTGCCTTTGACAACTGACTTTGGGCTTGTTTAACAGAATTCTCTACTGCCAGATAATTTGTTTCAGCCTGCAGATATTGAATTTCAGATCCAATTTTTTGCTCCCAAAGTCTTTTTTGGCGTTCAAAAGTGGTTTTGGCAAGAGCAGCCTGGGTTTTTAATTGTGCGAGCTGACTGCTCATTCCACCGTCATCAATGGTAGCTAAAAGCTGACCTTTATTCACCTTTTGACCTTCTTTAACGTAGACATTAATCAAAGTGCCTGCCATTTCAGGATAGATCAATACATTCTGTTTGGTCATGACGTTTCCCTGAAGATCGAGATAATGTTGAAATGCTTGTGCATCCGTTCTAAAGGTCGACACCAAGGCTAATTTTGAATTACTATCCTGTAAGTTGATAACAGAATCCAGAAGTCTAAGTTCTGCGTTCAATGACTTTTGTTTTTCAGTAAGTTCTAGTTTTTTTAATTTAATTGCCTCTATATTCCCTTCAGTAATCAGGGTTTCAACAGATTGGACAGTTCCATTTCCACAAGAAGCGAAAACCATTGAAATAAGAAGTATTAAAAGAATATTTTTCATTTTATTTGAGTTTGTGAGTTGATGGTTTAATTGTTAAGAACAGTTTCCAATTCTGTTTTTCTATTGATAACTTCTACCATAGATTCCAGATAATCCTGCTGTGCAGTATAAAGTTGTATTTGTGCCTGTCTTAATTCAAAACTAGTAGCCAGACCTTCGAAATATTTTGTTTGGTTTTTCTTTTCAATCCGCTCTGCCAGATTGAGATTGCTTTTTGTAGTTTCATAATCCTCAATAGAGAAAATGTAATCGCTTTTGGCCCGTTCGAGTTGAAGTCTTATCTGTTCTTCGGTTTCTGTCAGTTGTGTTTTTGCCTGGTCATAAGCAATTTTCGCTCTTTGGGTTGTGGCACTTCTATTGAGTGAACTGAAAATAGGAATTTTCAAATCGAAGCCCAGTACAGATGATCCGAACCATTGCTGTTCACTTTCGAAAAATGTAAAGGTGTTGCTAAAAGCAGAGGCTCCATAATTTACAAAAGCATTAAGTGAAGGCAAGGCTTTACTTTTGGCCAGCTTTAACTCGTAATACCTTTGCTCATTTAGGTTGGCTACTAACTTGTAATCTACATTATTTTCCATAAAGAATTCTGATTCGAGGAGGTCAAAATCAATTTGTTTTAATACCAGATCATCCAGATTCTCTTTTAATACAGTTTGATCTTCAATTGGAAGCCCCATTATTAAATTGAGCATTTGTAATGTTATATCTTCAAATCGGATTGCATTTTTTAATGCGCTAATAATGGAAGACAATGTAATTTGAAGTTGCTCAACACTTTCTTCATCTCCAAGGCCGTTTTCAAAGAGTTTTTCAGTTTCAAAGAGATTTTTCTCCAGGGTTTCCTTATTGTTCTCCAGGATAGCGACTGTTTCCTGGGCAAGCAAAACATTGCCATATGCTTCTATGACAGCTTTCCTTATATCCTGATCTGTTTTCTCCTTATTATTTTGACTATATCTAAGAAAGGCTTCAGTGGCCTGCACGCCTACAATATAAGAACCATCGAAAATTTGCTGGCGTAGGGTGGCTGTTGCATTAACCTGATTTTGTTGACCAAATATAACAGGGAGGAAAGACCCGGGTTCTCCTCCCACAAATTCACCGGGGATAAGTGTTACCGGTTGTTTTAATTGATTTTGGTAGCTAAGATTACCGTCAATTTGAGGTAAACCTGTAGCAATAACCTCCCATTTTTGCTTTTGAGCATCTAGTATTTCTCTATTGGCATTTATTACACTGTAATTATATTCAAGCGCATAAGTGATGGCCTCTTCGAGTGAAAAACTATTGCGTTGTTCCTGGGAAAAGGAACAACTAACAGATATGAATGCTAAAATGGTTAAAAATTGAACTTTCATTTAATCCTGATTTGATTTGATTATATTATTGAGTATTTCCCTCCCTTTTGGCGTGACAATACCCCGGAGATGGTATTCCAAATAGTTGTCCATAAGATTAACCACTGGAAATTTAGCTACAGGGAATAGTCTGCTATCTTTAATACTAGTGATTCCTGAAAAGTAAATTCTTGCGACAAATTCAACGTTCAGATTATCCCTGTAAATTCCTTGAATAATACCTTTTTTTACATTGTTTACAACGCAATCATGCATCATATCAAATTGTTTATTCCGAAGGGTATTAAAAATTCTGGGATAGTATTTTTGAAGCTGATATTGAGGAGAAGTCTTCTCATCGTTTAAATGCTGCATCACGAGTCTTTTGATCTCATAGAGCTCTTCAATAGGATTCTTTTTAAGTAAACATATCTCATCAATTCCGCAGGAAACGGAATCAAAGACATGCATTGTACAGGCCTCCACCAATTTTGTCTTGTTTTCAAAATTGGAATAAATGGTTTTTTTGGAAATACCCATTGCATGAGCAAGGTCATCCATAGTAACGCTCTTAAATCCAAGATTTAAAAAGAGATCCGTTGCTTTGATTAATATTTTTTCTTTCATGATCGAAGGCAAATATAATCAGGAAACTATAAAAACATAAATAGTTTCCTAGGTTTTGCAATTTTTTAACAAACCACCGGTCTAAAGTCATTTTTTTGTTAACAGGAAATTTACATAAATGTTCTGTGGTGAGTGCTTTTAGTGTATTTTTGGAAAAAAATTACAAATGCCGGACATCGAATTCTTTCGGGGATGTTTTAATACCTATCTGGAGAATAGACTAAATACAAAAGAGCCTCATAATTTATACGATCCGATAGTATATATTATGGATTTGGGAGGGAAGAGACTCAGACCAATATTAACCCTTATTAGTGCTGATGTATTTGGCGGAAAACATGAGGATGCCCTGGATGCGGCCCTTGCAATTGAAGTTTTTCATAATTTTTCTTTGGTACATGATGATATCATGGATGCAGCACCACTTAGAAGAGGAGAAAAAACTGTGCATAAAAAATGGGATATTAATACTGGTATTTTGTCTGGAGATGTTATGCTTATTAATTCTTATCAATATTTTGAGAATTATCCGGCTGATTTATTTAAATCCTTGATTAAAGTCTTCAGTACATCAGCAATAGAGGTTTGTGAAGGGCAGCAATATGATATGGACTTTGAAAGAAGTGACCAGGTTACTGTTCCGGATTATCTTAAAATGATTACTTATAAAACCGCTGTTTTGATTGCAGCAGGTATGAAAATGGGAGCAATAATATCCCGGGCTTCAGAGAAATCTCAGGATGCAATTTATGATTATGCCATCAATCTTGGCATTGCCTTTCAATTACAAGATGACTATCTGGATGCCTTCGGCGATCCTGAGAATTTTGGAAAGCAGGTAGGTGGTGATATTATAGAGAATAAAAAAACATTTCTGTATATTAAGGCAATGGAATTAAGTGCCGCGGAGGATAAAAA
The DNA here is from genome assembly GCF_049665975.1 of Eudoraea sp. Lineage (GTDB taxonomy): Bacteria > Bacteroidota > Bacteroidia > Flavobacteriales > Flavobacteriaceae > Eudoraea. The sequence continues at coordinate 8,932 of NZ_JBATGR010000120.1, read as the reverse complement.
TGAATTAAAAAACCTTTTTTCAATAAAACCAGCTAACCCGAAAGAAAAAATAGAAACCGTTAAAGAGATATTTATTAGAAGCGGTGCTGCGGTAGTAACCAGGGAAGAAATTGAAAAGTATACACGGCGGGCATTTGAATTATTAAACTCTTTGGAAGCACCTGAAAATAAGAAGGAAGTTCTAAAAAATTTTGGCAATAGACTTATGAACAGAGAGGTTTAGAACAACCTGTTAACTAGTGCTTTGATAAAATAGGTTTTGGGACAGCTTGAAATAATATGAAGATCTTCTTTTATATTGGTTGCTTCATCTAAAAATTTAAAAATGAGTTGGGGGCTACTACCCTTAAAAAGAGACTCAAAAATCCGTCTTCCCTTGCTGTTATCTTTATAGAGGATATCTAATAAGAGCAAATCATAATACCAGTATCGATCTTTTTTATTAAATGAAGAAAGTGGTTTGGTTGTTTTTAGAAAATCGACCAATTCTTTGGTTTTTCTGTTAGTACTCATAAAGGTATATCCCGTGCTGGGTTTGGCCCAACCTCCTGCTATTCCAATGTATAATATGTTATCACTGTTCATTGCAGAAAAATTATAGCAGGTCATCGGAATATTTCCCCTTTCTTTCTCTATTATCTCGTATTTGGTACAATTAAGTTTTTCTTTAATATAATTTTTAATGGCATTTTCATATTCCTCTTCAGCTAAGGTGTCAGCGGAAAACAGCGTATACTCAACCAAGCCTTCGTTTTCTGAAAATGGCAAAACATACATAAAGCGGGTATTGCCTTTTTGAGGGATTGAAAAATCCATAAAAGTTGCCTTTTCCGGATTAAATACGGGCTTGTCAGATTTAATAAACCATCCAATAAAGTGCTGTTGTAAAACTGGGTATTTGTTTTGTTGATAAAGCGACTTATAATCGAAAACACTATTGAATACTTTTCCAGCGCGGTAATTTCCATTTTCTGTAGTTACCTCCACATGGCTTTTATGATCAACCATTCCGGTAACCAGAACATGTGAAAATGTAATATTTGCATAAGCCTGTATACGATTCAAATAGTTATTATAAAAATCGAGCCCACGTAACATCTTATAGGTATAAGGTGCTATTTCACGATCTGTCTTAAGGCTTGCTCCTTCAAATTGAATTTTGCTCCAGCTTTTATTTATAATTTTATCAAAATCTCCTGCACTTTTTTCCCAAAAGCACCAGGTCCGATCATTGGTCTTTTTGGCATCCTTGTCGACCAATAAAACCGTTTTGTCCTTAAAATAGGGATCGCTTCCAAGGGCTTCAGCCAGCATTAAACCAGCTGCACCTGCACCAATTATAATATAGTCGTACTCTGTGTTCACAAATATGAAAACACCAAAAGTACAAATTACAATACCAATAACCTTGCTCCTTTAATTCAATCGGTAGCGCATACCTATAAACCCTCTCATTCCTTGATTTGGGCCATACACATAAGTGGGGTCAAACGTAAGGCCATATGGGTTGTCTGGTGTAGGGATAGCGTTACCTGAATTGTCGAATTGAACATTTTTATCAAAGGGATCATTGGCCCTTGCAATAATAAAAGGGTTCCCCTTATTGGGCGTCCAATCTAACAAGTTTTTTATACCACCATAAAATTCAAAATTTTTTACACCGGAATAGGTAAATTGAATATTTTGAATACTCCAGGTGGGAGAATATTCCTGTCTGGGATCGAGCTCGCTCAAAAGAGGCAAGCGCATTGGTCCATATAGATTCCCCGTGTAGTCAATAGAAAGATTTAGAGCTCTGAAGGCATATGATATACTCCAGGTTCCGCTAAAACTTTCAGTCAGAATTTGCCGTTGGGTGATACCGTTTTGTGTGTTGCTTACATCCATAAACGTAGCTCCCAAAAGTATTTTCAGCCCGTAAGGGAATGCCATGTCCAGGTTCGCGCTTATGCCTTTGGAAACAGATTTACCATCCAGATTCTTATATATTATCAAGTTGGGATCGGTATCATAATCAGGAAGAATAACATTGTTGAAATAAGTGTAAAAGGCTGAGGCGTCTATACCGATAAATGTCCCATCGTTACTGTATATTTTTTTGAGGTAATTAAGATTTACATTAATGGATCGTTCTGGTTTCAGTTCTTCAGCAATGATTACTTCTCTTGAACCGGTTAGAGCGGCGTGTTCCTCAGTAAAAAGATTTACAACACGGAAGCCGGTGCCAGCATTTAATCGGATTATGTCATTATCTGAAAATTTCCATTTATAAGCTAATCTTGGAGTGAAGATTGAACCATGCCTTTTGTCATAATCGTAACGAATACCGGTAAGTAAGGAGTGCTTTTTGGAAAATTTTATCTCATCCTGAACAAAAAGACTGGGGATCCAAACTATGTCTGCTTCATTCCTGACTAACCCGGAAGTTGCAGGGGTATTGTCATCATAATAATTGTATTTTATTGCGCTTCCAAATAGAAGATCGTGCTTTGCCAAAACCTTATCCCAGGTTAATTGCCCAAAACCAATACGCTGATCTGCAAGATAAGGTACTACGCCGTACACAGAATTTTGACTATGGTCATTGTAAGAAACAGAAAGCAGAATATTTTCTTTAACGGGCAATTGATACTTTCCCAGTATTTCCCACCTTCTTGTGTATATACTTTCACCATATATTTCGTCTCCGCCTCTGAATTCAGGGGTCCATTGCATTTCACCACCCCATCTGTCTTCATAAAAAAAACGGCCAGCCAATGAAAAAATACGGTTATACTCCCTATTTAAACTCCATTTTTGGAAGAAAGATATGCGATCCTGAAGAGTTAGATCTGTGAAATTATCTCCATTGTCATCGATTGGGTTGTCGTATTTGAAATAGTTTAATCCTAACAATAAGTTGGAATTATTTCCAATTTCAATTTTGGATCCAATATCCAGGTTGTACTCACCCCAGCCACTCATAAAATTGTCTGCGGCAAATGTGGGAGCACGCAGCGCATTTTTAGTAATTATATTAATAAGTCCGCCTACGGCTTCGCTCCCATATAAGGTAGAAGCGGGGCCTTTAACAATTTCAATTTGTTCTATGAGGGAATTGGGTATTCCGGACAGGCCATATACAGTGCCTAAACCACTTACAATGGGCATGCCATCTATTAACACAAGTGTATATGGTCCTTCGAGGCCGTTAATGTGAATATCTCCCGTATTGCAGACATTGCAGTTAATCTGGGGTCGTACGCCATTCACATTCTGAAGGGATTCAAAAATGCTTGAGGTAGGATTCTTTTTAAAAAAAGCGGGCTTATATACTTCTACAGGGACAGGGCTTTCCAATCTTTTTACGGGTTTTAAAGTACCTGTAACTACCATTTCATCTAATTGCTCGGATGAACTTTTAAGTATTACAGTAAGTATCAGTTCCTCATTATTTGCCAAAGTAATTTTTTGGTAGAAACTGTTGTACCCCATGGAAGAAGCTTTGATTTTATAGGTTCCATCGGGAATGTTATTAATAGTAAACTGGCCATTCCTATCTGAAGATGTACCAAGATTTGTTCCTTGAAGGTATATATTAGCAAAAGGAACAGGTAATTTCCCCTCCATAATAATACCTTTTATAGTATTCCGCTGAGAATACATATTGGATATCCCGATTATACTTGCAAACACCAATAGGACTGCTCTTAAAGGAATATGTACGGCAATGTATTTCATATGCCAAATATAATATTTAGACAAATCTAAAAATTTGTTTTTACAAATAAAAATGTATTTTTGTTAAAATGTTTTTTATGACCCATTCTGAGGAGAATTATATAAAGGCCATATTTCATCTGGGCAGCGAAGGGGAAGAAGTTATTTCAACCAATGCCGTGGCAGAAAGGATGGAAACCAAACCGTCTTCAGTAACTGATATGATGAAAAAATTATCAGAAAAGGGGCTGGTTCATTATAAAAAGTATCAAGGGGTATCATTAACCACCCTTGGTACTAAGACTGCCTTATCTATAATTAGAAAACATCGTTTGTGGGAGGTTTTTTTAGTAGAAAAATTAGATTTCACCTGGGATGAAGTACATGAAATAGCTGAACAACTAGAGCATATTAAAAGTGAAAAACTAATTGATAAACTTGACCAACTTCTAAGTTTTCCAAAATTTGACCCTCACGGAGATCCAATTCCCGGTAAAAATGGCGAGTTCATAGAGCGTGATAATCAATTATTAAGTCAAATTCCCATAGGTTCTTCAGCAATATGTGTGGGGGTAAAAGATTCATCTGCCGTATTCTTAAGGTTCCTCGATAAAAACAATATAGCACTTGGAAATAAAATGAAGATTGTTGAAAAAGAAGAGTTTGATAATTCATTACGAATTCATATTGACCAAAGAGAATTAAATCTTTCACAGCAAATAGCTTCTAACTTATACGTTAAAATGATCAAGTTATGATGGAGAATATCATTAGTTATTTTGAATCAATAAATCCCATTTTGGCTGCTTTTTACGCGACCCTTTTTACCTGGGGTCTTACTGCATTAGGTGCCGGTCTGGTCTTTTTTTTTAAGACTATGAACAGGGCCGTACTTGATGGAATGCTGGGCTTTACCGGTGGCGTAATGGTAGCTGCTAGTTTTTGGAGTCTTCTGGCTCCGGGAATAGAAATGAGCCCGGGGGAAGGTTTTGTTAAAGTAATACCGGCGTCGATCGGATTTTTGCTTGGTGCAGTTTTCATTTATGGACTGGACAAGGTTTTACCACACATACATATAAATTTTAAAGAAAGTGAAGGAATAAAAACACCCTGGCACAGAACAACGTTGCTTACTCTGGCAATAACCTTGCATAATATACCAGAAGGTCTTGCAGTGGGAGTCCTCTTTGGAGGAGTTGCCGCCGGTTTTGAAGGGGCCAATATAGGTGGAGCAGTGGCTTTGGCACTTGGGATAGGCCTACAAAACTTTCCCGAAGGTTTTGCAGTGGCCATGCCATTAAGAAGGCAAGGGTTGAGCCGACTTAAAAGTTTTACCTACGGACAAGCATCTGCTATGGTAGAGCCTATAGCTGCAGTTTTGGGCGCATGGGCAGTACTTACTTTCCAGCCTATTCTGCCTTATGCCTTGTCTTTTGCGGCGGGAGCGATGATTTTTGTGGTTGTGGAAGAGGTAATCCCTGAGACACAACAGGATAAATATACTGATATAGCCACAATGGGCTTTATTGGTGGCTTTATTATTATGATGGCCTTAGATGTGGGATTAAGTTAATTTACGCTGCTATAAATTTTTTATGCTTTTCATCATTCGCCCATTAAGGTAAATGCACCCTTTGTTAAAAACTTTGAATCGGCAGGAAAGTCATTTGCATTCTTTATGGAGGTGTACCCATTATATACAGTACTTACTTCCACTTTTACCGGTTTCAAATTATACACTTCCTCTTTTTTAGATTCCAGTAATAGGAGGTATGATGTACCCTCATTGGATACAATTGCCTCCGAAGGAATACTCATGGTCACATTATCTGAAATAATTATAGTTGCGTGGACGAACATTCCTGTCAGAAAATTATGCTTTTCAAGATCTTTAAGATGACCATGTACTTTTACCGTTCTGTTTTCTTCTATGGATGTGCTTATTAAATAAACCTCTGCGGCATATACTTTTGATGATGCTTCCGGTATTTCAAAGGTAATCTCCTGTCCTTTATGAAGCTTCATTATATCTTTTTCAAAAACAGATAATTCTAAATGGATATGGTCATTATCTACAATTTCAATGATAGGTGTTGCAGGCGAAACATACATCCCCAGAGATATATTAACCTGGGTAATGCTGCCACTAATGGGGGCATTTAATGTGGAGGTAGTACTTATAATACCCTTTTCAACATCTGAAGGAGAAATTTTGAGCAGATCTAATTGTTTTCGAAGCCCCTTGTAAGTGGCTTCTGCTTTTTTATAGTCGCTTTCAGCTTTTAAAAAACTTTTTTGTGATGAAATGTTTTCTTTAATCAATATTTGTTGGCGCTTATATTCAGATTTCAAATAGGTCAATTGTTCCTTTATCTCTAAATATTCTTGTTGCAAGGTTACAAAATCCGGATTTTCAATAGTTACCAATGCTTGCCCTTTGGTTACCCGATCTCCGATTAATAAATGCGTATTTTTAATATAGCCCCCCATAGTTGCACTCACTACTGCTCTGTTTGCCGGAGGCACATCAATTAATCCATTGGCCTGAACCAATTCAGGAAAAGATTTTTCTTCCATACTACCTATTGTCATGGCGTTTTCTTCAAATTGTTTATTCGAAAGTTCAATAACGGTGTCTTCAGGATTTAGATCCTCCTGAACGTCTGTTCTATGTGCAGGTTCTACATTTTTACAGTTCAAAATACTGATTACAAATATGAATTGAATGAAATAATATAAAATACGTTTCATGACTTAGTTTTTAATAAGTTAGATAGTTAATGGCAATAACGGTTTGATTGTAATCATTTAGGCTATTTAAGTAATCCAGTTTAATCTCATAGGCATTTTCAAGACTAAGGATATACTGGAAATAGTTGATTTCACCGTTTTTGAAACTCAGGGTAGCCGTTTTTAAAATTTCATCAGATATAACTGTGCCCTCTTCTTCATAATATTTTAAAGCCTTTTCCTGCTTAATTAATTTGGCATTAAGGGCCATATATTCATTATTTAATTGAACTTCATACTCCTTTGATTGTTCAACTGCAATATCACGGGCAATGGAGGATGCCTTAATTTTGGAAGATTGACCAAAAAACAACAATGGAATTTTAAGACCCAGATAATAGCCATATAAATTTTGATTCAGATTGCTGTTTGATCCCAGAAAATAGCTCAAACTCAGATCGGGTAATAAAAGTTGTTTTTCATATTTACGTTGATTATCAAAAAGATTTACTCTATTGGAATAATATTCTAATTCTATACTATTTTCCAACCCTACAGGACTCAATGTAACTTTCTTTTGTGCGGCCATTCTAATGTTAATACTGTCCTCAACCTGTACCATTTTAATTATATTTCCATAGGCTAAGACTACATCTTGTTCTGCCTCATCTAATTTAATTTGGATCTGTTTTTGTTTGGACTGAGTGGTTATTTTTTCCAGATAATTGGTTTCTCCAAGTTCAAAACGGCGTTCGGCTATGGTCGCAAAATTTCTAAACAGACTATCTAATTGTTTATAAATAAATTCCTTCTCTTTTGCATATTGATAGTCATAAAATCTGGCTGTTACCTCCTTTTTCAATCTTTTTTTTTGGATTTCATACCCACTGGATTCTAAATTATAACCGGCCATATTTACTTTCTTTTTCGAGAAATAAACTGTTGGGAAAAGAAAATCCTGCTGTACCCCAAAAACGTTTACTGGTTCACCATTTATAGCAAGATTATTTTGGTCATACTCGTAATAAACCTGAGTCTTGTCAAAGCTGAAGGCGCTTGATATCATAGCATCAGATTTGCTAACCTTTAATGAATCTGCTTTGAGGCCTGCATTGTTTTCCAATGCAATTGCCATTAATCCGTCAAGGCTTAAACCACTTTCCTGTGCACTTAAAACGGGTGTAAAAAGAATTGCTGCGATAAGAAGAGCATTAGAATTATTCTTTTTTAGAAGTTTTTTTAGTACAAGTTTTCCTGGTTTACTAAATATGCTATATAAGACCGGGAGCACAATTAGTGTCAAAAAGGTGGCACTTACCAGGCCGCCTATCACAACGGTTGCTAAAGGACGTTGTACTTCAGCTCCGACATTTGTGGATATTGCCATTGGCAGAAATCCCAATGCAGCTGCAGATGCAGTTAGTATTACAGCCCTTAACCGGTCTTTTGTGCCTTGAATAATTAGCGCTTCCATGCTTTCAAATTTTTCTAGTTTTAATTCTTTAAAATGTTCTATTAATACAATACCGTTGAGAACAGCAATACCAAAAAGGGCTATAAAACCTACTCCTGCAGAAATACTAAAGGGCAGGTCTCTTATCCATAATAACAATACTCCTCCAACAGATGCAAGGGGAATTGCTGTAAAAATCATTAATGTTTCTTTAAAAGATTTAAAAGCGAGATAGAGCAACACAAAAATTAAAACCAAAGCAATAGGTACCGCTACCATTAATCTTGATCTCGCACTTTGAAGATTTTCAAATTGCCCGCCATAACTTATCGTATATCCGGCAGGCAGTGTTATGTGGTCATTTATTAAGTTTTGGACATCATCTACCACCGACTGTAAATCACGGTTACGCACATTAATGCCTACCACTATTCTCCTTTTGGTGTCATCCCGCGATATTTTGGCAGCTCCTTTTTGATAGGAGATATCAGCAAGCTCACTCAGGGGAATCTTACCATTGGAAGGGAGATCAACAAATAAATTCTTAAGATTGTCAATATCCTGTCTGTTATCGTTTGTGAGGCGAACCACTAAATCAAACCGCTTTTCGCCTTCGTAAATACTACCCACTTTTTTCCCGGCAAATCCCATGGCAATCATATCATTCAGTTCCTTGATATTCAGGCCATAACGTGCAATTTTTTCACGTTTGTATCTGACGTTCATTTGAGGAAGGCCAACAATTTTTTCGACAGTTATATCAGCAGCCCCGTTCACATTTTCAATTAATGATTTTATCTGATTGCCTATTTTGCTGAGAATTTCCAAATCTTCACCAAAGATTTTTATGGCAATATCTGCCTTAACACCTGTTATTAATTCATTAAACCTCATTTCAATGGGCTGAGTAAATTCTACTTCTATGCCGGGAAGTATTGAAAGTGCCTCTTTGAATTTATTGGCCAGTTCATCTTTAGAGTTAGCCGAAACCCATTCTTTTTTTGAATTTAAAATTATAATGACATCACTTTCTTCCATAGACATTGGGTC
>NZ_JBATGR010000119.1:0-5145 GCF_049665975.1 Eudoraea sp. | reverse complement strand
TTATAGATATCATTAATGTTTCCCGGGAAAGTGAAGGGGAATATATTCAGGTAGTCACCGAGGAATCTCAGGGTTCCGGAGTATTAATAGCTGAAGAAGGTCTTATATGGACTGCTGCTCATGTGGTACAAACTGCGGAAGAGGTTCAAATTGAATTTCTTGATGGTGACATATACGAAGGAACAGTACTAAGTTCTGTAGCCCAAGCTGATGTTGCCCTTGTAAAAATAAAAGGAGATTTTAAGCTGAAGAACAAAAAAGTTGCCCCCATTGGAGATTCCGATAGGGTATCTGTAGGTGAAGATGTCTTTGTTCTGGGCGCCCCTCATGGTTTTAAACAATCGCTCTCAAGAGGAATACTAAGTGGTAGATTTACACCAATACATTTAAGTAATGATTTTGTAAAGATTGAATTTCTGCAAACGGATGCTTCTATCAACCCGGGGAACTCCGGGGGTCCTATGTTTAATATGAGAGGTGAAGTTATAGGTATTGCAAGCAGAATCTATAGTAACTCTGGTGGGTTTGAGGGAATTGGTTTTGCGATGTCATCGAATGTGGCTAATAAATTACTAATGCAGGAGCCTAGTATCTGGGGCGGTATGGAATCAATATTACTGGACGGAGATCTGGCAAAGGCACTTAATCTTCCTCAGGAATCAGGCTTGTTGATTACAAGTTTGTCCTCTAAAGGATCGGCAAGTGCATTGGGTCTGAAGGCTGGTACTATTTCAGCCAAAATTGAAGAAACAGAACTTACAATTGGAGGGGATATTATTCTGGAATTGGCTGGCATAACCATTAAAGATATCAACTCCATTTTCAAAATCAGAAAGATAATAGCTGAAGCTCAAAAAGGGGAGGTCATTACCATGACTGTTCTAAGAAACGGAAAAATCGGCAAGGCAGAATTTACCAAGGAGAATTAATTGCCATATATTGTATATATTAGCCGTTCAATAAAAAATATGAAAAAAATATCACCTTTTATTTTACTGCTTATTGCATTGGTTTTGACCAGTTGCTCAAGTTTTAAAGTCATTAAATCCTGGGAAGCTGAAACAGCAGGTAGCATGCAGAATAAAAAAATTCTGGTTATTGGCAGAACTGCAGATAAGGATATCAGGATGGCGTATGAAAACGCACTTACCAAAAAATTTGTAGCGGCAGGGTACAATGCCATATCCAGCTATAGTCAATTTCCCGATTTTAATCCTGTAGCCAAGATTACAGAAGAACAAAAACAGCAAATCCAATCCATTTTGGAAAAAAATGAATATAATGGTGTAGTGGTTACTTCATTAAAGGATTATCAGGAACAGAGCCGTGAGGTAGGCGCCGAGAAATATGAAACTACAGTATTTTATGGTGGAATGGGTTATCCAACCGCATATGGTGGCTTTTATAATTATTTTTATATCCCTGGATCATATTCGGCAGATCAGGTTAGGCGTGATACATCCGGGTCAACAATAACCTCCAAACTATATATTCTCGAAACTGTGGTCTATGACCTGGAGCTCGAAGAAGGGAAACAGCTCGTGGCATGGGTTACGGCTTCTATTGAAAACCCTGACGATTCACCAAGTGTAGCAACTGCTTATGCAAATTCTGTTGCTAAAGGTTTTAAAATTAAGTAGTCTTTTGATCAATTCTTTTGATATTCCTCAATTAGTCCGTTAGGATGTCTTTGGCACAATAATTGAGATACTATAAATCGAAATAAAACAATATATAGGGGTGTTATTTAGCTTCTTTTTTGTATCTTTTTCAATGTTTTATTTTATCCCATAATCACAATACTTTGGTGCTGTTGATTATACATCATATCCCCAGGTTTAGAAAAAATATACCTAAATAATTTAAACACTTAATAATTATAATATGAACACAAACTATTTAAAAAAGACATCTTTTTTATTACTCCTCATGGGCTTTGCTTTCTCATTTAGTTCTAATGCCCAGATAGCTGGCTGGAATGTTGATTTAGAAAAAGATAGCAACGAAAAGTTGGCAGAAATGATTCAAAAGGTAGGCAAATTACAAAGCTTTAAGGATAAGGCCTATGGATATGCTATTTATCCAAAAATAACCAAAGCAGGATTAGTCATTGGAGGCGCCGGTGGCAAAGGGCTAGTTTATAAAGGCAAGCAAATAGTGGCTTCTTCAAAACTTGGACAGGCATCCTTTGGTCTGCAGGCCGGTGGACAACAATACGCTGAGGTGATTTTCTTTGAAAATCAAGAAGCTTTTGACCGTTTCAAAAGCGGCAAATTAAAGTTTAATGCACAGGCTTCCGCAACTGCCATTACGGAAGGTGCTTCTGCTGATTTTTCTTATCAGGATGGTGTTGCCGTATTTACAATGGTAGCAGGCGGGCTAATGGCTGAAGCCTCTGTAGGCGGCCAACATTTTTCGTTTGATCCAGTGCAGTAAAACAAAGTTAACTATATAATTTAAAGGCCCGGATATCCGGGCCTTTCTTATTAAAGTTAGATTATATAAGCCAGATGTTATGGTGTCTTTTACTTTTCAGAAGCCTATATGATTTAAAAAGGAGACATGATTCTCTACATCAAGGGACTGCTTAATCTTGCCAGTTTTTCCTTAACCCTATCTATATTAGGCCTTGCTTTATGTGCTTCAAGGGTTAGCTGCTTACTGCCCTTTTGAAATACCGAGAATTGCTTTTTCATATTGATTGTTTCTTCCTTACTATAAATCAGGGCGTTCACTTCAAAATTTTGTTCCAAACTCCGCACGTCCAAATTGGCAGTTCCAATTGAACAAACGGAATCATCAGATATAATTACCTTTGAATGTATAAAACCTTCCTGGAACAAATAAATTTTAACCCCTGCCATGAGGAACCTGCTAAAAAAGGATTTTACTGCCCAATGAATCATTACTGACTCAGAATTCCCGGGAACTATTATCCGTACATCTATACCACTTAATGCAGCGGTCTTAATGGCTAATGAAAGGGTAGAATCAGGAACTATATAGGGATTCACAATGTACACATACTCTTTTGCCTGATATAAAATATAAAGGTACTGTTGAAGAATATTAGGGTAATCTGCGTCCGGGCCACTGGATACGATTTGCACCGGAGTGTCTCCAATCGGATCCATCAATTTAAACATATTTGGTTTTATCAGATTCTCCCTGGTGACAAAAAGCCAATCTGAAAGAAATACGAAATGCAGGAAATTAACGCTCATTCCCTGAATCATCAGGTGAGTATCTGTCCAATGACCTAAAACGTCATCATCCTTGATATATTTGTCATCTACATTAATTCCGCCCGTAAAACCAACTAAGCCGTCCACAATTAAAATTTTCCGGTGATTACGATAATTTAAACTGGCCAACCTGCCAAATCTCACCGGCATAAAAGGAAATATCTGCACCCCAATTTCCTGGAATTTATTTATCATCTTATTTGATAAATCCCAGCTGCCCAGGGCATCATAAATAAGCCTTACCTTAACTCCCTGTTTAATTTTCTTTTCAAAGAGTGTAACAAAACGATCTGCCAATTGTCCGTCGATAAAAATATAGTATTGCAGGTGAATATATCTTTCTGCTTTCTCACAAGCCTCAAAAATGGCCTTGAAGGTGTCCGGTCCATCATTGAGTATCCTAACCTTATTGTTAAAAGTAATGATAGCGCTGTTAACTCTGGTGAGTAATCGTATAAGGTTTAAATAAGTAGGGGTTACATCGTGTCTTTCTAATAAACTTATTTCTGCTTCTGCTGAATACTTCTTAACAAAATTCTCGAATTGAATATAATCTATCTCCTTTTTTAAATCGAAAAGCTTTTGTCTTCGAAGATTGACTCCAAAAAAGAAATATAACATTGCCCCAATAAATGGGATAAAAAGAATAAGCAGGATCCATGCCCATATGCGTATGGGCTTACTGCCATCCTTAATTAATAAATATAAGGAGGTGAGCGTAAGGGCAATTTCCACCAGTGTAATAAGGAGGATCCATGTCATATTAAACTATTATATTTTAATTTATTATTCAATATATCTCTATTTTCTTAACTCCTATTTATTTTATGCCCTTTTATCCATTCCCCACTTATTCTCATTATTTCCATCCAATCTTCGTCCTTTATGTTTATTGATCTTTTTCGCCTATAGGATGCTCCTTCTAAAAAAATTCCCGGGGCTTCAGTAAATCTGGTTTTTGGATAGGTTTTTTCAAGGAATTGCATCCATTCTGTACCATATAGTTCGGCCACTTCAGTTCTTGGGAAACCTTGCAACGCCGTAGCTTTCAATAATTTGTTGAGGAGTACTATTTGTCTAATATCTGCTTCTTTAACGTCAATTTTTTGCAATTCCTGCAGTGCCCAAATCCTATACTCATTTTTCCTTTTATAGGCCAACCACTTTTTAACTCCAAGTATAGCAAGTCCCAGTAAAATAATTGCAATCACATACCAACCTGGTTGCGGAGGCCAGAACGGAACCCTGTCCGGCACAATAATAGGCTCTAAATATTGAAGCATATTCTCTTGCATTTACTTGCTGTTATTTTGGATTAAGATTTATCCATCCTTCTTTGGTCTTTCTTTCTCTTTCACTTAGACTTTTATTTCGGGCTTTACTTAATTCATTAAAAAGGGATTCCGCGTCAGTCAGAGTACCTTCCGTTTTATCCTCCCTGTAAGCATATTTAGTTATCTCATCTAACTTATCAGAAAGCACTGTATCTTTCGATTTAGTTATAAAATCACTTAATTCCGGTTTGTACTTCTCAGTCCTAAATCGGTCGTACCAAAACATAAGCTGTCGAAAAAATGACATTGTATCTCCCTTTTTAGATGCCTCCTTAACCAATTGAAAATAATGTGTTTCAGATACTAATTTTTCTTTATTACGTTGTCTGTTGTTGAATTGAATTGCTCTGATTTTATCATAACTAAATTTCAATATTGATAGCGCTGCAAGAATTGAAAGTATTAATTGCCACCAGTTTAGCCCAAGGAATTCAAATGGTTTTTCTTCCAAAATCTCAGGAATTTCTTCTTTGGTCAATTCAGCCTGCAATTCTTTTTGTCTTGTTAAAATAAAGGCCAGATCAGGATTGGGAGTAACTTCGATTTCTATAGCCTCCAATTTTGCG
>NZ_JBATGR010000118.1:0-11479 GCF_049665975.1 Eudoraea sp. | reverse complement strand
CAAAGGAAACAACAACTCAATTCATACCCTATTAGTAGCGAATTTGTTTTTGAACATGTTTATGCAAATTATAACGGGGATAAAAGGGCGCTTGACAATGATCTGGTCCCATTATTAAATAGGGTTGCAGTACCATTCCCTACCAATGAGCAAATGGTTTACGACGCCGGTGAAGATTTAAAATCCAGATTGAAGGACATCGTAGTGAGACAGAAATTTAATTAAAATCAGAACCCCGAATTTTCGGGGTTTTTTTATATATACCTTGATAAATTTAGTGATGTAATTGCCCCATGAGATTCATCAGCTACTGCGATACCATTTTTTATTATCAACACCTGAGGTGATTGGTGGTATACCTGAAATTTATTTGCCACTTCATTTGAAACTTCTCTATATCTGTGCAAATCTAAAAAGTACAAATCAGCCTGATTCTCCTCAAGAAAATATGAACTCCTGAATGTTCTGAGTACCATACTGCTGATACCACATGAAGTGGAGTGTTTAAAAATAATCTGAGGCCTTTTGGAAGAATTTTGTTCAATCTCATTGAGCTGATCCACAGATGTTAATGGTATCCATTTCAATTGATCCTTCTGTTCTTCAGGATTTGTATTTTTACTGCTAAATAAATTATTAAATATTCCCATTTTCTTTTTAAAACTGATTAGTCGGATTTATTTTAGTTCCATACAAGCTGTCGAAATGTCTTGTTATTGCCTGATTTTTCCGACATTTTGTCTGTTTATTCTCCATGGTAAGATTGTTGTCCTATATATTTCAAAATTAAACATTAACACGAAAATATATATATAATGAACATTAATAATTTTACTATCAAATCCCAGGAGGTCATACAACGTGCTCAAATAATCGCACAGGGTATGGAGAATCCCCAAATTGAAAATGAACATATTTATAAAGCAATCGAAGAGATTGATGAGAATGTGCTCCCATTTATCTTAAAAAAATTAAATGTCAATATATCTCTAGTAAACCAAATACTTGAAAAAGATCTGGAAAGCTTACCTAAAGTCTCTGGTGGAGAAATACTCTTTTCTAAAGAAGCAGGTAAAACATTGAATGAGGCTAACGTTATTGCGAGAAAGATGGAAGATGAATATGTTTCCATAGAACATCTGATAATAGCTCTTTTTAAATCTAAAAGTAAAATTTCAAGAATATTAAAAGACCAGGGTATTCAGGAAAAGGAGCTTTTGGCAGCGATTGAAGAATTGCGAAAAGGAGGTAAAGTTACTTCTCAAAGTGCCGAAGAAACCTATAATTCATTGAATAAATATGCCAGAAACCTGAATGATCTAGCCGATAAAGGTAAACTGGATCCTGTTATTGGCCGGGACGAGGAAATAAGAAGAATACTTCAAATTCTTTCAAGAAGGACCAAGAATAACCCCATGTTGGTTGGGGAACCAGGTACCGGTAAAACTGCAATAGCCGAAGGACTTGCCCATAGAATTGTTCAAGGAGATATCCCGGAAAATTTAAAAGATAAAGTTATTTATTCCCTCGATATGGGGGCGCTTATAGCAGGTGCAAAATACAAAGGAGAGTTTGAGGAACGTCTAAAAGCTGTTATTAAAGAGGTTACAGAATCAGATGGTAATATTGTACTCTTTATTGATGAAATACACACTCTGGTTGGTGCAGGTGGCGGACAAGGGGCAATGGATGCTGCAAATATTCTAAAACCCGCTTTGGCAAGAGGAGATTTACGAGCTATTGGTGCCACCACTTTGGATGAATACCAAAAATACTTCGAAAAAGATAAAGCACTGGAGCGCAGGTTTCAAAAAGTTATAGTAAACGAACCTGATACGGAAAGTGCTATTTCAATTTTACGTGGTATCAAAGAAAAATATGAAGCACACCATAAAGTAAGAATTATGGACGAGGCCGTTATTTCCGCGGTAGAATTATCACAACGATATATTACCAATAGATTTTTGCCAGATAAAGCTATTGACTTAATGGATGAAGCTGCGGCTAAATTGCGAATGGAAATAAACTCCAAACCAGAAGAACTGGATGTCCTGGACAGAAAGGTTATGCAATTGGAGATTGAAATAGAAGCAATTAAAAGAGAAGATGATAAAACTAAACTTAAATTACTTAATGTAGACCTGGCTAATCTCAAGGAAGAAAGAAATGAGATTTTTGCCAAGTGGGAGAGCGAAAAAACAGTGATAGAGAATATTCAAAAAACAAAACTGGACATTGAAAATTTCAAACAGGAGGCTGAAAGAGCAGAGCGAAATGGAGACTATGGTAAAGTAGCTGAATTGCGATATGGAAAAATAAAGGAAGCCCATGCAAAACTGGAATCACTTCAAAAGGATCTTAGCAATGAGCAAAAAAAAGGAACCCTTATCAAAGAAGAAGTAACTACCGAAGATATTGCAGAAGTTGTCGCAAAATGGACAGGCATTCCAGTGAATAAGATGTTACAAAGCGAACGTGAAAAGCTATTGAATCTGGAAGATGTATTGCACAAACGCGTTGTTGGGCAGGATGAGGCCATTCAGGCGGTATCTGACGCTATCAGAAGAAGCAGGGCAGGTTTGCAGGATACCAAACGCCCCATCGGCTCATTCCTATTCCTCGGAACCACAGGTGTAGGTAAGACCGAGCTGGCAAAAACCTTAGCTGCTTATCTGTTTGATGATGAAAATGCACTTACCCGAATTGATATGAGCGAATATCAGGAACGTCACTCAGTAAGCAGATTAGTGGGGGCACCTCCTGGTTACATTGGCTATGATGAAGGTGGGCAACTCACCGAAGCTGTGCGCCGTAAACCCTATTCTGTGATACTTTTAGATGAGATAGAAAAAGCACATCCCGATACATTTAATGTTTTATTGCAAGTACTGGATGAAGGAAGGCTTACGGATAACAAAGGAAGAGTTGCCGATTTTAAAAATACTATTATCATAATGACCAGCAATATGGGCAGCCATATCATTCAAGAGAAATTTGAAGTCCTAGATAATATCTATTCGGCCATGGAGTCTGCCCGAGTTGAAGTTATGGGGCTTCTTAGAAAAACCATTCGCCCTGAATTCCTTAACAGAATAGATGATATCATCATGTTTACCCCCCTTAATAAGGAGGATATTACGCAGATTGTTAAACTGCAACTAGAGCAACTTAAAAAAATGCTCGCTAAACAACATATCACCATTGATGCGACTAATGAGGCTATTGCTTACCTCGCCAATCGTGGTTATGACCCGCAATACGGGGCCAGACCTATAAAAAGAGTGATCCAGAAAGAGGTGTTAAACAGCCTCTCAAAAGAATTACTCGGAGGTAAAGTTAAAGCGGATAGTATTGTGTTAATAGACTCTTTTGATGACGGTTTGGTGTTCCGAAATCAAAATGAATTAGTTAATTAAGCCCGTTACTAATTGAAAAATGTACCCTTGCGATTTACTTCGTCAAAGGGTACATTTTTTTTATGAATTAAAATACCATACAGTATATAGATTTTTTATCTTCGTATAAAATTGAAGACCTATGCCCACCAAAGCTGAAAGAACCACTGCATACATTATTGAAACTGTAGCCCCTATCTTCAATAAACACGGTTATGTGGGAACCAGCATGAACGACCTTACTGAAGCAACAGGTCTTACAAAGGGAGCATTATATGGTAATTTTGAAAATAAAGAGGCCCTTGCCCTTGCGGCCTTTGAATATAACAGCAAACTACTTTTAAAGACAATAGATGATAAGTTGAATACCGAAGGTACAGCTCTGGAAAAATTATTTTGTCTTACTGACTTTTATCGTAATTATGACTCTTTCACAGTAAGTATGGGAGGTTGTCCTGTTTTAAATGTAGGGGTAGATGCCAAATATAATAACGCTACTCTAAAAGCGGCAGCCAATGAAACCGTGCGCACAATTGAAGGGAAAATTGCTTTGATTCTGGAAAATGGGGTAAGTAACAATGAGTTGAAACTACCTGTTACCCCTTTACAATTTGCAAAACAGTTATACACTATGATTCAAGGAGCTATAGCCATGGCAACAATTACAGGTGACAGAAAATATCTAATAAACACAATTGCCTACCTTGATGTTTTAGTTAAAAAAGAAATCAAAAAATAGTTATTTACTTCCCTACGACTCTATAAATCCAGGTTTTTCCGCTATAACGCCCACCAAATTTAGAATCCCTGGATTGTCTTGCTTCTTGCATGGAGTCATACCTTTTTAAATACACGTAGTTATATTTATTTTTAGCCCGATAGAATGATTTAGGTTGAAACCCTTCATCTGACAACTTCTTGACAAAAGCTTCAAAGTATTTTTTAGTACCAAAGACGTTAGCTATTAAATAATAGCCGGGTTCTAAGCCCTCTTCAGAAGCCACTTCCTCGTATACTTCACCTTTTTTCAATACTACTACTTCTGTAGCAGCTTTTTCTTTTTCAAGCGCCTTAATAGAATCCTGTATATTCTTTTCCCTCAGATCTCTGGCCTCTGCCAATGCTTCTGCCTGTTTAACTGCATTTAGGGAGTCTATCCTTCTTTTCTCCTGTTCGGCTTTAATGGCAGCAATGGCAGTCGTCTCTTTAGCTATCCTTACGGAGTCCTGTCTTTTCTTTTCTGCCTGTTCTCTGGCCTTGGCTAATTCAATTTGTTGGTTTGCCAATGCAATTGAATCTTTTCTTTTATTTTCTGCCAGTTCCTGGGCTTTTGCCAATTCAATTTGCTGGTTTACAGTAGCAATTGAATCCTTACTTTTCTGATTTTGTAGTTGTTCCAGCGCTAATATTTCTGCCGCCTTAACAGCTGCCAGCGAATCCTGTTTTCTTTGGGCTTCCAACACCGCTAATTCTTCCTTTGTCTCTAGCTGTTCTGGCTCTACAATATCCTCCTCCTCTACTTCAAATACCTGCTGGCCAAAACTAAAGGCAGTCACAATTTCAAAACTGGGATCCTCACCTTTAATATCAGCACTAGTTCCAAATTCAACCAAAGCGCCAATAGATAGTTTTTTAAAGAAGTGGCCTCCAATTCCGGTAGAAATGCCGTAAAAATTATTATATCCCACTTGAGCCCAAAATTTTGGCGTAGAAAAAAAAGTGTTTAATCCTATCTGATTGTCAAAATCGGGCAAACGCTTATAGTAAAGAATTGGTCTTATATAAGATGTGGAGGAATCACCAAAAATAGTTATTGGGAAATCATAACTTGCAAGACCCATATAAATTAATCCCGAAGCACTGGCATTACCTTCATTGGTTGTAAAGTTTCGATCTACCAAATTCTCCATAGCGATACCAAAACTAAAAGCATTCAACTGAAGTTTAACAGCCGGTGCAATTTGCAAAATAAAGTTACTTCTTTCTTCAAATATTGGTAAGCCAAAATCGGGATCTATAATAAAGTCCTCGGCCAGTTTTCGTTGGAAACCAATTACATTTACACCAAGCGTTAGTTGGGCTTTAGCGCTCAATTCAAAGTTATATGCATAATTTAACAGGCCCCCGCGATTAACAAAAACACCTGTATTATGTTGAATGTATCCACCTCCAATACCAGATTCCTCATTTATCTTCCGAGAATAGTTTAAAAACAAGGTTGTAGGGTTGCCATCCAAGGTCTGCCATTGCCATCTGGTCCATAATGCCACAGATTGTGGATTATTTCTATCCAATAAAAATACCGGACTTAATAAACTACTGTTAAATTCAGTAAGGTTATGTTGTCTGTAGTCATAAGGTAATTCTGGCTCCTGAGCTTTCACCGAAAAAAGGACCAAAACCATACCTAGTAACAGGATCTTATTCAACATAACTATAGAAAAAACAAAGGGTTAACATACTAATTTGGCTGAAATACAGTTAAATTAGAGCACTCGTTAAACTTATACAAACAATCTAGTATGAAAACAATTAAACTCCTAATCTTTGCCTTTTTATTTACAGGCATTATCTCATGCAAAGATGACCAAAAATTATCAGATGCCTATGCAGAGCCTGCTGTTTCTACGTATTATTTCATACGACATGCAGAAAAGATCAGAAGTAATTCAGAAGACATTGATCCTGAATTAAGCCAAAAAGGACTTGGAAGGGCCATGCACTGGGCAGAAATATTGAATGATGTTGAACTTGATGCAATTTATTCTACAGATTTTGAGAGAACAACCATGACAGCTGCCCCAACTTCTGTTAAGCAGGAAATTACCGTTCAATATTATGACCCGTCCAATATTGATATCGAGCAATTTAAAATGGATAATTTAGGTAAAAATATTCTTATAGTCGGACACAGTAATTCAACACCAGATTTTGTAAATGAGATGCTTGGAGAAAATAAATATGCCGCTATGGATGATTATGACAATGGAAGTCTTTTTATAGTACAGGTAACAGGTAAAAATATATCTGTCAATCGTTTACATTTCAATTGTAATTGTCCGGATTAACTTCAATATCTTCAAGGGCAATTGTTGTTAGAAGTTCTAATTCTTTAGTTTTGAAAAGTTCTTCCAGCTCATACACAGAAATATTGGTTGCAGCTTTATAATTATTATAATCAACAAACCGAATACCATTTATTATTCTTTCATTAAACGCTTCTCGAAATCTTGTCCCTCCACCATCTATATTAAACTCATACGCTAAGTAATCTGGCTTAAAAGTTTCTTTATTAATCCAATAGATGTAAATATCATCAAAATCTTCACCTCCACCTTTTTCATCAAAAGTAACTTCCACTTTATAGTATTGACTATCCCCTATTTGCGTTTCACCAAGAAGCTTTTTATTCACTGCTTTGTCATTTAAGCCAAAGGGAAGATAAGCGAAATAATGAACAGAGTTTATTGAATTTGAATATTTAGTGGCCATTGAGTCTGCTACAATTACAGCCGCGCCATTTATGTATCGTTGAAAATTATTATGCGCAAGTATATCCAAAATGGTGGTCGAATCCTTATTAATAATTCGTCTTAATATCTTTTTTCCTGTACTATTATCTAATTCATACCCAACTTCACGAAAAGTGAAGGATATATTAGATGTTCTATACAGATTACCCCCGGAGACTTCTATGGATTTATCTATAATATTCTGTACGGCAATATTATCAGAATTCTTATTCCTGCAGCCTAATGTTATAAAAAAGATTATAATCAAAATTAATCTCAACATGGAAAAGTTTTTATAGTAATCGTAAAAGTCATGATTTCTTTACAATTTTCACAAAAATAAATTCGTTTTCCAATATATAGTACTCTGTTATTTGTTCTTACTTTTGCTACTTATGCAGAAAACCATAAATATAAAAAACAAAAAAGCCCGTTTTGAATATGAATTTCTGGATACCTATATAGCAGGAATTGTACTTTCAGGATCCGAAATAAAGTCCATTCGTCTGGGTAAAGCTTCCATAACAGAAAGCTTTTGTGAGTTCAATGAACAGGGAGAACTCTTTGTCATAAATATGCAAGTTGATGAATATTCACACGCCACGCATTTTAACCACAGACCCAAAGCTGAACGAAAACTTCTTTTAAAAAAGCAAGAATTAAAAAAACTGGAGAAAGAAGTAAAAAATACCGGACTTACTATTATTCCATTAAATCTTTTTGTAAATGACAGAGGATTGGCTAAACTTAAAATTGTTCTGGCTAAAGGGAAAAAATTATATGATAAACGGGAAAGCATTAAGGATAGAGATAATAAAAGAAATCTAGATCGTCTTAAAAAGAGTTTTAATAATTAAACTCTCTATTATTTGTTAAGCTGTATATAAATTAATCAATTTTTATCTTCCAAAAGTGGAACGAAACGAAAAGAGCCAAATTCCTGCCGTTCAAATTCCTTTTCTGATTTTCTAATTATACGTGTCATAATCTGATCCTCCAGACCAACCGGGATGACCAGTTTACCTCCGATTTTTAACTGAGATAGCAAAGCCTTAGGAATTTCCGGAGCCCCTGCTGTAACTATAATTCCTTCAAAAGGTGCCTCCTCGGGAAGACCTTTATAGCCATCTCCAAAAATAAATTTTTTGGGCCTGTATCCCATTTTCTTAAAGAATATGGAGGTCTTTTTGAATAATTCCAGTTGACGTTCAATGGTAAATACCTTGGCTTTCAATCGCAGAAGTACAGCGGTTTGATAACCACTTCCTGTTCCAATTTCTAATATTTTATCCCCAGGATTTAATTCTAATAATTCTGTTTGGAAGGCCACAGTGTATGGTTGCGATATGGTTTGTTCAGCGGCAATGGGAAAGGCTTTATCCTGGTAAGCATGATCTTCAAAACTGCTATCCATAAACAAATGCCTTGGAACCGCTCTGATAGCGTTCAAAACTGTTTTGCTTTTTATATTCTTGGCCGCAATAGTGTCTACAAGTTTATTGCGCATTCCCTTATGTTTGAAAGTATCTTTCAATAGTTTGGTTTTGTGTTGCTAAATTTAGAAAATCAAATTGGAAATAGGTGTATTTTCCAAGTGATACATTGGCATAATTTAGAATTAATCTCCTTATTTTTGAAAAAACATAAACTTATGCTCAAAGTTGGCGTATTAGGTGCAGGACATTTAGGTAAAATTCATTTGCGCCTTCTTAGTGAATCCAAAGAATATGATCTAATTGGATTTTTCGATCCGGATGCTGAGAACGGGGAAAAGGTTGCGGCAGAATTTGGATATTCCTATTTTGATAATATAGATTCCCTAATGAACGAGGTAGACGTTGTAGATATTGTCACACCCACCCTATCACATTATGAGTGTGCGAAGAAAGCAATGGAAAAAGGAAAACACGTCTTTATCGAAAAACCCATTACTAACACTTTGAAGGAAGCAGAGGAACTTCTGCTAATTGAGGATGCGAACCAGGTGAAAGGTCAGGTGGGGCATGTAGAAAGATTTAACCCCGCCTTTGGTGCGGTTAAAAATAATATTAAGGACCCCATGTTTATTGAAACTCACCGGCTGGCAGAATTCAACCCCAGAGGAACTGATGTACCGGTAGTCTTAGACTTAATGATTCACGATATAGATGTAATTCTTAGTGTAGTCAACTCCAAAGTAAAAAGAATTAATGCCAGTGGCGTATCCGTAATTAGTAAATCACCAGATATTGCCAATGCCAGAATTGAATTCGAAAATGGATGTGTTGCTAATCTTACGGCCAGTAGAATCTCATTAAAAAACATGAGAAAATCTAGATTTTTTCAACGAGACGCATATATTTCTGTAGATTTCCTTGAAAAACAAGTCGAAGTTGTTAAAATGAAAGACGCTCCTGAAAAACCTGGAGAATTTGATATGGTGCTTCAAAACGCGGAAGGAGATAAAAAACAGATTTATTTTGAAAACCCTGAAATTCTGAATAATAATGCAATCAAGGATGAACTTGAAACCTTTGCACAGGCCATAAATAATGATAGCACTCCTGTGGTAACTTTAAAACAGGGTACTCAGGCATTGGATGTAGCATTACAGGTAATTTCGTCTTTCAAAAACTAATGGGTTTAGAATAGAACGTGCATTACGGAATTTTCACTTGTTAAATAGCATGAAATGATAAAAACAATTGCAGTAATAGGGGCAGGTACAATGGGTAATGGAATTGCGCATGTTTTTGCGCAAAATGGCTATAAGGTTAATTTAGTTGACATCTCGCAGGAATCTCTCGACAAAGGGACTTTAACAATTTCCAATAATCTGGATAGGATGCTGTTAAAGAATGTCATTACTAATAAGGAAAAGACAAATACATTAGAGAATATTACTACATATACCTCATTGAAGGAAGGGGTAAGTGAAGTGGGTCTGGTAATTGAAGCCGCAACTGAAAATGTGGATTTAAAACTATCCATTTTTAGAGAACTTGACATCTTTTGTAACGAAAACACAATTCTGGCCACTAATACATCTTCCATTTCAATAACGCAAATTGCTGCGGCTACCAAAAGACCAGACAAGGTAATTGGAATGCACTTTATGAATCCCGTACCTATAATGAAATTGGTAGAGATTATTAGAGGTTATAATACAAGCGATGACGTTACATTAGCGGTGATGGAAATTTCTGAAAAATTAGGCAAAATAGCCACGGAAGTAAATGATTATCCCGGATTTGTAGCAAACAGAATTCTGATGCCTATGATAAATGAGGCGATCGAAACCCTTTATAACAATGTGGCTGGCGTATCAGAAATTGATACCGTAATGAAATTAGGCATGGCACATCCTATGGGGCCACTTCAACTAGCAGACTTCATTGGACTTGACGTATGTCTTTCAATTCTGAATGTTATGCATAACGGGTTTAAAAATCCTAAATACGCTCCATGTCCACTTCTTATAAATATGGTAATGGCGGGTAAAACTGGAGTTAAATCGGGGGAAGGGTTTTACAACTATTCAGAATCGCGCAAGGCAGAAAAAGTAGCCACTCAATTTGCCCAATAAATCTATGGCAGTTATTAAACCATTTAAAGCAATCCGGCCGGCAAAGGATAAAGTGTCATTTGTTGCCTCGCGTTCTTACGATGAATATTCAAAAAAGGAATTAGACTGTGTCTTAGACTACAACCCATTTTCTTTTTTACATATAATTAATCCTGGTAACAGCATTAACAGAAAGGTCTCCGGCAAAGAACGTTTTAAACTAATTCACAACCGTTATTTGGACTTTTTAAAAAACCAAATTCTTATAAAGGACAATGAGAATAGCCTTTATATTTATAAAATAGAAAAGGATAATTTTAATTGCTGTGGAATAATATGCGCAACCAGTACCGAGGATTACAGGAATTCTGTAATTAAAAAACATGAAAACACACTTGAAAAAAGGGAAAAATTATTTGCGAATTACCTCCAATTAGTTAAATTCAAAGCAGAGCCGGTTTTGATGATTTATCCGGATACAAATGAAATATCTGTTATAGTCAATACCGAGATCAAAAATCATCCTCAATGTCATTTTACAACTCCTGATAACATAACACATACCTTATGGAAAATTTCAGAAGAAAATACTTTAAAACAGTTACAGAATGAGTTTGGTAAGGTAAACTCCTTATACATAGCTGACGGGCATCACAGAAGTGCATCTTCGAATCTCTTATCTCTTATGTCGCAAAAGAAAAACCCTGGTCATACCGGCAAAGAACCTTATAATTTCATTATGAGCTATTTAATCCCCCAATCGGAGATTAGAATCTTTGAATTTAACAGAATGGTACGTGATCTGAACGGGCTTACTGCAAAGGAGTTTCTTATAAAACTAGATAAATTTTATACAATTAAAAATCACGGTGACCATTTATATAAACCTGATGAAAAGCATCATTTTAGCATGTATCTCAACGGCTCATTCTATTCATTATCCCTGAGGAAAAATGTCTATAAATTTACCGATGCCCTGAGTAAACTGGATACTCAGATTCTATATAAGACTATTCTGGAACCCATAC
>NZ_JBATGR010000117.1:0-9721 GCF_049665975.1 Eudoraea sp. | reverse complement strand
CCTGAAGCGTTAGGCTCAAAAAGCGGAATAAATTTAGGGCTTGGAGCGAAAGCACCCTTAGGAAAATCTGACCTTACGAATGAAAATGGAATTCTGTTAACGGCAGACCTGCAGCCGGGGAGCGGCGCCTGGGATGCTCTGGGATGGTTATCGCTCTCCAAGGCATTTGACTTTAGGCCTTCGGCTACCTTTTCAGGTAATTTTATATATCGATTGACGGGAATTAATAATTCGTATTTAAACAATACTTCTTCCTATGAGTTTGGTGATGTATTTCAGGCAAATGTGGGCTATACCGATCAATTTTTACTTTTCAACACTGTCTTTAATCCGGGACTTATCTTTAAATACAGGAAGGCATCAGTTGATAAAATAAACAATAGTAACCTCCCGAATACAGGTGGAGAGTGGGTTTTTATAAGACCCGAATTAAGTGTTCATATTATAAGCAATATTTTGGTTACCCTGCGTATGGAATTGCCTATTTATAGCTATGTTGACGGAACACAATTAACACCCACTACAAGATTTATAGCAGGAGTTTATTTTAAGCTCAATAACAAAAACAACACAATAAATTTATAGCTATGAAAAAGATCGCAACATTTATTATTTGTGCCATAATAGTACAATATTCGTGTAGTTCATCAAGTGCACAAGAACAGGACGCAGATCCCAATAATGAAAATTCATCTGAACCTTCTGTCTGGAGCATACCTTTGGCAGATGTTTTGGACGGAGGTCCCGGAAGAGATGGGATACCTGCTTTGGAGAATCCCGGATTTGTATCTGTAGAGGATGAGTTTGGACTTTTAGACGGGGATTTGATTTTGGGATACAAGAATGGAGATGATATACGGGCGTATCAACATATTGTATTAGACTGGCATGAAATAGTAAACGACAATATTGGAGATGTTTCTCTTGCTGTTACCTATTGCCCTTTAACGGGAACAGGTATTGGCTGGAATAGGATAGTAAATGGAAAAGAAACTACTTTTGGGGTATCGGGATTACTTTATAATACGAACCTTATTCCGTTTGATAGAGAAACCAGAAGCAATTGGGCTCAAATTTTGAATGAATCTGTAAATGGAGAACTAATAGGTGAAAAAGCAGAATTGATTTCACTTGTTGAAACAGATTGGAAGACATGGAAGACCATGTATCCTACCACAAAAACGTTAAGTTTAAATACTGGTTTTTCAAGGACTTATGGGGTATACCCTTATGTAGACTATAAGACTAATAACAATTTCTTTTTATTCCCGGTTCCAAAAGATGACCGACTACCTTTAAAGGAGCGCGTATTGGCTGTTATAGACGGCACAAATGCGCGGGCTTACCGTTTTATAGATCTGTCTACAGAAAATTTCGTCAGAGAGACTTTTAGGGGTAAAGAATACCTGGTTGTTGGTAATGAGGATTTTATGGTTTCTTTTGAACTGGATGCCAACTCTAATAGCTTACAGTTTGATTATGTATTTAATGGTTTGGAGATTATTTTGCGTGATAATGAAAATAATGAAT
Source organism: Eudoraea sp. (assembly GCF_049665975.1). Taxonomy (GTDB): domain Bacteria; phylum Bacteroidota; class Bacteroidia; order Flavobacteriales; family Flavobacteriaceae; genus Eudoraea. Next base: position 8,191 of record NZ_JBATGR010000117.1, on the reverse strand, counting down.
GGAACATATTTGGTGAGGCAGTATCTGGTCCGAGAAGAGGAGAGAAACTAAAATCTTCGTCAGCTTTTATGGGCTATTGGTTTTCTGTTCCGGCCTTTTATAATACTGAGATTTATAATAATTGATCTGTAGACAGAAATAAAAAAACCGCTCTTAAAAAGAGCGGTTTTTGATATACAATTTCAAATTCTTACATCATTCCTGGCCTTCCACCACCACCCATTGGTGGTCCTGCCGGAGCAGATTCTTCCTTGATGTCCGTTAAGGCGCATTCTGTAGTCAGAATCATTCCTGCAACAGAAGCTGCGTTCTCCAACGCTATTCTGGTAACCTTTGCAGGATCAATGATTCCCGCTTCTAGCATATGAACATAGGTCTCTGATTTTGCATCATAACCAAAATCACCCTTACCATCGAGTACTTTTGCTACCACTACAGAACCTTCTCCACCTGCATTTTCTACAATTGTTCGCATTGGAGCTTCAATGGCTCTTGCTACAATTTGCAGCCCTGTTTCTTCATCTGAATTTTCCACAGACACTTTAGAGAGTACAGATTTTGACCTGATAAATGCTACGCCACCACCAGCAACAATACCTTCTTCAACCGCTGCCCTTGTGGCATGAAGTGCATCATCTACACGGTCTTTCTTTTCCTTCATCTCTACTTCAGAGGCTGCACCAACATAAAGTACGGCTACTCCACCAGCCAATTTAGCCAAACGTTCCTGAAGCTTTTCTTTGTCATAATCAGAAGTAGTGGTCTCTATCTGAGATTTAATCTGATTAACTCTTGTCTTAATGTTTTTTGCTACTCCACCGCCATTGACAATAGTGGTATTATCCTTGTCTATGGTAACTTTTTCACAGCTTCCCAACATGTCCAATGTGGTATTTTCAAGAGAAAAACCTCTTTCTTCTGAAATTACCGTGCCACCGGTCAAAATAGCTATGTCTTCTAACATTGCTTTTCTTCGATCACCGAATCCCGGTGCTTTAACTGCGGCTATTTTTAAGGAACCTCTAAGTTTATTAACTACTAAAGTGGCTAATGCTTCACCATCTACATCTTCAGAAATTATTAATAGTGGTTTTCCAGACTGTGCTACAGGCTCTAAAACCGGCAACAGGTCTTTCATTGTTGATATTTTTTTATCGAACAATAATATATAAGGATTTTCAAGGTTTGCGATCATCTTGTCTGAATCGGTGACAAAATAAGGAGACAGGTAACCTCTGTCAAATTGCATACCTTCAACAACATCTACATAAGTATCTGTTCCTTTTGCTTCTTCAACTGTAATAACACCTTCTTTACCAACTTTTCCGAAAGCCTGAGCAATAAGTTCCCCAATGTTTTCATCATTGTTGGATGAAATAGTTGCAACTTGTTTAATTTTTTCTGAGGAATCACCTACTTTTTTAGCTTGTTTTGCTAAGTTTTGAACAATGGCATCAACGGCCTTGTCAATTCCTCTTTTAAGATCCATAGGATTAGCGCCGGCAGCAACATTTTTAAGTCCTTCCTTAACAATTGACTGCGCCAGTACAGTAGCGGTGGTAGTTCCGTCACCTGCAAGATCATTTGTTTTGGAAGCAACTTCTTTTACCATTTGTGCGCCCATATCTTCCAGAGCATCTGCCAATTCTATTTCCTTAGCTACGGTAACACCATCCTTAGTTACGATAGGAGCTCCAAACGATTTACTTACAATTACATTTCTTCCTTTGGGTCCTAAGGTTACTTTTACGGCGTTTGCCAGTGCGTCAACGCCTCTTCTTAGGCCATCCCGTGCTTCAATATCAAACTTTATATCTTTTGCCATTTTCTATTTGTAATTTTTGTTATTAAATAATTGCTAAAATGTCGCTTTCACGCATCATAAGGTAATCGGAACCTTCAAGTTTAAGTTCAGTACCTGCGTATTTTCCATAAAGTACAGTATCTCCGACTTTAACTGTTATTTTCTCATCTTTGGTACCCGGACCTACTGCCACGACTTTCCCTTTTTGTGGTTTTTCCTTTGCGGTATCCGGGATATAAATCCCTGATGCCGTCTTGGTCTCCGCTGCCATAGGCTCAATTAAGACCCTGTCTGCAAGTGGTTTAATGTTTACTTTAGCCATATTTCTTAGTTTTTAGTTTAAATTGTTTCCTTCTATTGGGCAGAAATTATGCCATTGCTTAAAAACTGACATAATGTTAAAATAAAAATGCCAGCTTGTCATTTATGCTGGCATTTGAATATATTTTATTTCTTTACACTACTGAATTGAATCTGAAGGATTGTTATTGTCAGTTGCAGGTAATTGTTCCGGAACTTCCTCAGGAACGGTTTCAGGAACTACATTATCAATATCATCACCTTGCAGTAATTTAGATTCGGCTTCCCCAAAATTTCCTTTTAGTGCTACATTGGACAATAGAATAAGAACTATTAATAGCGTGGCTAAAGTCCAGGTACTTTTATCCAGGAAATCGCCAGTTTTTTTTACACCCCCAACAATTTGAGTTCCTCCTCCACCAAACGAAGAAGATAATCCGCCTCCCTTAGGATTTTGCACCATAATAACCAATATCAGGAGTAAACAAACCACTATGATAAGGACTAAAAAGATTGAAAATGTGCTCATTTATTTTGTGTTTTCTTGCCGTAATTTTTGTATTGCTTTTATTCGGTTTGCAAAGAAACTACTTTTTTCTGGATATTTCAAACTTAAAATCTTATATGCCTGAATGGCTTTTTTATACTTTTTTTGCTCCAGATATACCTTCGCCAGTGTTTCAGTCATCAACTCATTTTTATCAAGTGTAGTTGATTCTTTAATATTAATGTTTGAAGTCAGATTTTCCGAGGGAACTATTTTAGGCTTGTTTTCTATAAACTTATCTATTAACTCAAATTTTTTCTTTTTTAGGATGTCCTCCTCTAATGGAAAGTGAATATCCTTCATTTCCTCTTCTTTGTATTCTTCTTTTCCCCTTTTTATTGATTTAAATGAAGTAAGTTGTAACCACTCACCAAAAGAATGTTTTTCTCGTTTTGTAAAAGGGAGGGGTTTGCCAAGCTCTAATTCTGCCTCTGCCTTTTTTTTCGCTGCGATATCTTTATCTACTGCAGGATCCTTCGACTCAAAAAGTGAAGGGTCAAGGATCTTATCCGCGTCTTTAGCGGTTTGAGGTAAAGGATGATCCTCTGAATCATCAATAAGGTGAGTATCAGTATCCGGATTAGGTTCAACTTCTTCAGATAAGATCTCCTTGTCAGCTAAGGGTAAGGTTTTACCAGAAATGGTATCGGCAATTGAGTTTTGAAGAAACACTTCGGAGGTAATATAATCGAAAAGTATGTCCCTGTCAGTGGTGTAGGCTGCTGTCACTTTTAAGGCATTATTATATTTAAAGCTATTTAGATTCTTGAGTCCTTTTAAGTGGAGTGCACGTGCAGCCTGGAAGTACGGATATTCTTTAAGGATATCTTCCAATTGATTGGTCTGAACAGGTTCTAAAACCTTATCCGGGTTCTGTAATAGGAATGTAAAATCTGCTACGTTCATATCAATTAACAGGCCGCTGTATTGCGTATTGCTAATATCAGCCTACTCCTTATATTTTTATTCTGTTATATATTACCAGTCTGCCAATGATGCATTAAAAATATCCTGCGTTATTCTTTCAAAAATAGCTTCTAGTGCTTCATCTCTGACTGATGAGAATTGTGTATTCGCGTCGTAATCATAAAAAAAGGAAAACCTCCGTTCAAAATCTACATCTTCTTTGGTTCTATTAAAAAAACGAACGTTCACGCCCATCGTTAATCTATTCTGAGCAGCTCGTTGTTCAGCGGTTGCTGTCATTGGAGATATCCGGAATTCTACAATTTCGCCCTCATATATTAAATCTGCATCAGAATTACGAAGATCCAAACTTGTTTGATTAAGGATCAGATCCTGTAAGGCCAGAGTGAAATCTCTGTCCAAACCGGGTTCAAAGGTAGATCCGGGGCTTTGAGATGCATAATTTTGAAAATAATTCACTTGAAATGAAGTTGCCGTACCAACGTCGCCACCCGTAAAGTTATAAGCTCCGCAGCCAATTAAAAACATCAGCAAGGAGATGGTCAAAATACTATTAAATGTTTTTTTCAAAAGATAAAGTTCAAAAAGTTATCGGAATTGTTCAATTCAAAATTGAGTTATAAATCATATTGTTTAATCTTTCTATACAGCGTTCTTTCAGAAATCCCCAATTCTGCAGCTGCAGCTTTTCGTTTTCCCCTATTTCTTTCCAGGGATTTACGGATTAGTTCAATTTCTTTTTGCTGTAAAGAAAGTGTTTCTTCCTCTTCTATTTCCTCGGCAAAATGGTATTTGTCTTCGTGCTTTATTTCCGGTACCGTTTCTGTTCTGGCTTCGGGAAGAGGTAGGACCTTTAATGCTTTACTCTCTTCTTCCTCTATATCCTCCCCGTTCGTGCCATAAATCTTACGGATAAGATTTTCATTTTCTTCCTGTACTTTAGAGGAATCATTATTTTGAAGCAGTTCCAAGGTAAGCTTTTTAAGATCATTAAGATCTCCTTTCATGTCAAACAAAACCTTGTAAAGAATCTCTCTTTCGTTACTAAAATCATTTTCCTTTTTTCTCCTTTCAATTACGGCTGGTAGATTAGAATCGCTGGCATTGGGCAAATAGCCATTTAAAGTAGACAGACTTATATTTCTTTCCGCTTCTAAAACTGATATTTGCTCAGCAACATTTCTTAATTGCCGGATATTTCCCGGCCATCTGTATTTTGTGAGTAGTTGTATAGCATCATCGCGCAGCCTAATAGTTGGCATTTTGTATTTCTGCCCAAAATCTGATGCAAATTTTCTAAATAATAAATGAACATCCTCACTTCGTTCTCTTAGAGGAGGAATATGAATATCTACTGTACTTAATCTATAATATAGATCTTCCCTGAATTTTCCCTCTTTAATAGCCTCTATCATATTCATGTTGGTGGCGGCTACAATACGTACATCGGTTTTTTGAACCTGAGAAGATCCCACTTTTAGAAATTCGCCATTTTCCAATATTCTAAGCAGCCGTACCTGAGTAGTAAGTGGAAGCTCCCCTACTTCATCTAAAAAGATGGTACCCCCATCAGCAACTTCAAAATATCCTCTTCTGGTTTGTGTTGCCCCGGTAAAAGCTCCTTTTTCATGACCAAATAGCTCACTGTCTATAGTGCCTTCGGGGATGGCTCCACAGTTTACGGCTATATATTTTGCGTGTTTTCTATGAGACAATGCGTGAATAATTTTTGGCACAACTTCTTTTCCAACCCCACTTTCACCTGTAACCAAAACAGAAATGTCTGTTGGGGCAACCTGAATAGCTTTTTCAAGTGCACGATTGAGCTTTGGATCATTACCAATTATCTCAAAACGCTGTTTTATTGCCTGTACACTTTCCATGTTTAATTGTTTTCAGAATAACCAACTGCTTTGCCCAATAAAGTGGCAGAGGTGCAATTTTCTATGCGTACCATTACAAATTCTCCAATAGAATAGTTCTCTTTAGGAAAAACCACAACGGTATTTTGAGAGTTACGTCCCCTCCATTGTAATTCAGATTTTTTAGATGTCCCTTCAATAAGAACTTCTTCAACTTTACCTAAATGTTGTTTTGTTCTTAGATAACTATGCTTTAATTGCAGATCAATAATCTCACTTAATCTTCTTTTTTTTACGTCTTCAGGGATATCGTCAACAAGTTTTCGCGCCGCCATTGTACCCGGTCGTTCTGAATAAGCAAACATAAAACCAAAGTCATATTTAACATATTCCATTAATGATAAAGTATCCTGGTGATCTTCTTCAGTTTCCGTTGGGAATCCTGTAATCATGTCCTGACTTATGGCACAGTCGGGTAAAATGTTCCTAATATTATTTATTAAATCAAAATATTCTTCCCTGGTGTGTAATCTGTTCATTGCCTTTAAAATTCTGTCGCTTCCACTCTGAACGGGCAGATGAATGTAATTACAGATATTTTTAAACATTGCCATGGTTTCAATTACATCGAGGGTCATATCCTGTGGATTTGAAGTAGAAAACCGAATCCTCATTTTGGGTTGTGCCTCCGCAACCAATTCTAATAAATTGGCAAAATTCACCGCTGTTGCTTGCTGTATTGCTGAAGCTGCGCCGAAATCTTTTTTTAAGCCACCGCCGTACCACAAATAACTGTCAACGTTCTGGCCCAATAAGGTTACTTCCTTAAATCCTTTTTCCCAGAGTTCATTTACTTCATTTACAATAGAATGTGGATCCCTGCTGCGCTCCCGGCCCCTTGTAAAGGGGACAACACAAAAAGTACACATATTATCACAGCCACGTGTAATGGATACAAACGCCGTTACCCCGTTTGAATTTAATCTCACTGGTGCAACATCACCATATGTTTCATCCTTGGAAAGTATAACATTAACCGCATTCCTTCCCTCGTCTACTTCTCGGATAAGATTTGGCAGATCCTTATAAGCATCTGGTCCAACCACCATATCCACAATCTTTTCTTCTTCCAGTAATTTACTCTTTAGCCTTTCTGCCATGCACCCCAAAACACCTACTCTCATATGAGGTCTGTTCTTCTTTACGGCGTTAAACTTTTCAAGTCTTTTTCTAACAGTCAGCTCCGCTTTTTCCCGAATAGAGCATGTGTTCACCAAAACAAGGTCTGCCTCTTCCAAAGAATTGGTAGTATTAAAACCTTCTTGGGCTAATATAGAAGCGACAATTTCGCTGTCTGAAAAATTCATTTGACAGCCATAGCTTTCTATATATAAATTACGGGTGTTTTTCTGGTTTTTTTCCAGTTTAAGCGCAGTACCCTGATTTTTTTCCTCAATAATTTTCTCCATTCTCTTGTCTCTTCTGCGATATCTCAAACAGTCTGCAAAGATAGTATATTCTGCAAACAAGTGACAAATTGACAGTTAATTATTTAACAAAATTTACGCAACTGCAATTCATAACAAGTATCTACGTTTAAACTACCCAATACAATTAATAAAACAATCAAGCTATGAAAAACTGTATTATAACCCTGCTAGTTGTCTTAGGCTTAGTATCCTGTAACAAAAAAGAAGAAGGTGATTTTGCTGACTACCTTGTAGCAACACCCTTAACGATGAGTTTGGCTGATTTTAAGAACAGCGTCGATGTTGTTGCGCCTAGACCTATTAATGAATCAGGTAAGATCTATGCCTATGAGAATTATATTTTTGTAAATGATAAGTACAAAGGAGTGCATGTGATAGATAATAGTGACCCAAATTCTCCACAAAAAATTTCATTTATAAAAATTGCAGGTAATGTAGATATTTCAATAAAAGGAAATTTCCTTTACGCTGATAGTTTAACGGACTTAATGGTATTAGATATTTCTGAGATTAATGCTATTAAAATTGTTAACCGACTGGAGGACGTCTTACGAGATAATATAGTATGGCCAAATGCTGATATTTATGAATATGATGGGATAGATTATGAAAATGAAATTTTAGTAGGATGGGATGTTAAGATTGAAAGCAGATTAATTTCTGAAGTTAATAGTCGTTTTGACGATCAGATTTTTCTGGCTGAAACCGCTAATGATAGCCAGGTTGGACAAGGGGGTTCATTGGCACGATTTAAAATTGTAAATGATTATTTGTACGCCGTAGATAGTCATACAATTAACGTGTTTGAAATTAGCGATTTGGAAAATCCCAGGGATCTGGAAGATGTTTATGCTGGATTCGATATTGAAACTATTTTCAACAAAGGAAATAATCTATTTCTGGGAAGTATGCGTGGTATGTATATATATGACATAACCTCTCCGGCCACTCCAACATTTATTTCAGAATTCCAGCACGGTACTGCTTGTGATCCCGTTGTAGTTGATGGAGATTATGCATATGTTACATTACGAGGGGGTAATAATTGTGGAGCAACTGAAAGCGGTTTATTTATTGTTGATATTTCCGATTTAACAACACCAGTCCTGGCCACGTCCTATGCTATGGATGAACCTTATGGGTTGGGAATAAAAGACAACAAATTATTTATCTGTGATGGAAAATCTGGTCTTAAGGTCTACGATAAAACAGATATAGAAAATCTTGTATCATTAAATCATTATGAAAACATCATCACTTT
>NZ_JBATGR010000116.1:0-6321 GCF_049665975.1 Eudoraea sp. | reverse complement strand
GAATGAAATCGAGACTGCCGGCTATGGACTCCAATTCCTCCGGATCTCTTGAATTAACTATTTTGGTAGCCCCCATAGCCATTATTTGTTCTTTTTTGTCTGGGTTAGAGCTAAATGCCACCACTTCGCACCCCCATTTATTTAAAAATTTCAGGGCCATATGCCCTAATCCACCAATACCAATAACCCCTACGCGATCTGTTGCTTTAACGCCTGCCAGAAGTATTGGATAAAATACGGTAATTCCACCACATAGCAGGGGACCGGCTTTTTTTAAATCGATGCCTTCCGGTAGTGGAATAGCCCAGGACCAATGACTTCGTACAGTATCTGCAAATCCACCATGGCGCCCAACTATTGTTCCTTCGACTGTATCACAGAGATGATGACTCCCATCCATACATTGTTTGCAATGCATACAGGAGGCTGAATTCCAACCCAGACCTACCAGATTTCCGGGTTCAAGGTTTTTCACATCACTACCTACGGCAATCACCTCGCCTACAATTTCATGACCGGGAACAAATGGATATTGCGTCATCCCCCATTCGTTATTAAGCATACTCAAATCTGAATGACAAATTCCACAATAGTGTACCTTAATATCCACCTGGTCGGTTCCTAATTCTGTTAATTCGTATTGGAAAGGAATTAATTTACCTCCTGCATCATTTGAGGCATAAGCTTTTACTGTTTTCATAGATTTTTTGAGTTATAAATTGTTATGAATAATATTTTCTTTGCAGTTTAAGAGTACCAAAAATAAGGATTTACAATAGTAAATTTGAAGATGATCAAGTTAAGTTTTTGTAAATACCGAAAGTAAAAACTCTAAATAATCCAATGAATTTATGTCAGTTTTAGCCGGAGTTTTTATTTGTTGCGCAATAAATCTATTAATGCAAAAACAAAAGGTGGCCATAACGAATGACCACCTTTTGTTTGTTTTATAATTTATTACTCCTGCCCTTCCAATTGTGCAGCGAGGCCATGTACATCAAAATAGTCCGACGATTGTACAATCTTTCCATCATCGTTTACCGAGGTAAGGTTAAAAAATTTAACTCCTATTTCTTTACCGCTTTCGGCATGAGTTGCCGTCCAGGTACCGTATACCCGAATTACGCTGTCGCTTGCATTAGCATTTTGCCCGGGGAAAACAGAGCCAGACCAGAAGCCATTGGCTGTAGAATCTGGCATGACAATACCTTCGGCATATTTAATATTGTCAAAATTATCATGATAGTTTTTTAGGGCTGTCCGAAGATCTTCTTTACCTAACCATTGGTTTCCATTATAAGCGGGAGGGCTCCATTTCATGTCATCTGCAAGTAAGGCGCTTTGAGCTTCGAGATCTTCGTCGCTATGTGCCTGAAAAAAAGCGCGAATAACGGCTACTTTTTTATCGTAGTCCGCAGAATCCGGAGCTTCTGTTTCTTCCACGACTACCTCGACTTCTTTTTCTTTTTCCTTGCAGCCGAAAAGAGTTACTACGGCCAACATGAGTAGTCCAATAAGTTTTGTTTTCATTTTAATTGTGTTTAAAGGTTAGTATTGTTAGGGGGAGTGGCTAACAAGATACACTTTTTTAATGAAAGTGCCGGGCATATAACAGCACCCGCTTTTTACACAAAAATCAGCCATGCCCCGGTCTTATTAGATAAAAATGAAATAAGTTTTAATAAATACAGGCCCCACTTAGTCAATTGTTTGACCGTGTTCTATTAGTTCATTCTTATTTTTGCGGAGATCAAAATTACCGTAAAAGAACAGACGGAAGGTATGGTTCAGGTTATAGTCTGTGCCGCTTGGCAACTGTTGGTAGACCAACATATATCCGCAGTCAAAACTCCAGCTTTTATCTATTTTTTGTTTGATACCCACGGTAAACCGATTTTGATCAAAAGTATTGAACACTACTTCTTTGCCAAAGTTTAAATGTATTTCATTGGCGACCAGAAAAGAAGTTTTACCCGCTTGCTTAAAAGGAACGGTTATACTTAGCAGAAACCGAATGCGATTTATAAAATAGTTGTCTTCCAGAGATAGGCCATCCTCCACATTGTTAAAAAATCGCTGCTCGGTACGTATCCTGAATAAGCCACTAAAAGTGGGCCAGGTGTCTGCCAGGATAAATTCCTGATAAATTCTGTTTTCGTTTAGAAAAAGCGTCCAGTTTTCATCTTTGGCCAGCCAGAGATGTGCATAGCCAGCCGAGAGTTTCAGGTTGTCATTAAAGCCGTATCGGGCTCCGAAACGGATAAAATTAAAACTCGGATCTTTTGCAAAATTGGTACGCCGAATATGCAGGTCGGCCAGGCCTGACCAATGATTGGTAAGCTGAAAAACACTGTTAAGCGAAATCCAGGTCTGAAACTGCTGATTTATATTTTTGGTCGGTGGTTCTTCTAAGGCTTGCGCATAAATCGAAACAGGCAGGAAGAAGAGAATTAAGCAAAGGGTTTTTAGCCTGTTATGGAGCACTATTCTAATTTTCTGCAAATATATCTTATCGAACACCCACAAAAAATAAAAACAATTTTTTTCTGTTTTTTCTAATGGCAACTGTATAATATCAACAATTGCCATAACACTTTACACAAAGTGCTGAAGATAGTTCGGAAAATGGGTTATTCTACCTGGAGGTACTCGTTTAACCTGTCAAAAGTAGAACCCCAACCATTATAAAAGCCCATTTTCTCTTGTTGTTTGCAATATTCCGCCGTTGGATGCACAACTTTAAAGGTAAAATTGGTTTTGTCTTCTTTGGCTTCAAAAAGGGCCTGAATTTCCACACCTTCTGTCATTGGTTTAAAATCTGCGGATGATATTATTTTTACAAGCTCAACTATTTCTGAATAGACACCTTCGGTAACAAAATCATTCCCGTCGGGCATTGTCATAACGTACTTCCAAATTCCACCCACTTTAAAATCATGTTTGACTACTTTGGTCTGCATTCCTTTTGGTCCCCACCAAAGGGCAATTTGTTCAGCCCGAGTCCAGGCATCCCAAACTAATTGAATGGGTGCGTTGAAAGTTCTTTTAATTGTTAATGTACGATTGTTTAATTCTTTAGTATTACTCATTATGTTTATGTTTTGATGGCAATCACATGTTTAAGTAAATATTTTAGGCAGAATTAGTCCGCTTATTTTCAAGTATCATAATTGATTTCTTTTATTTTTAATTTAAGCCAGGTCCAATTACCATTTTCCAATTTCCAGTCCGCTTTTAACTCTACCGGAATTCTTATACCATTTCTTTCTTCTGTTTTAATTGCAGTTACGGTCCACAATATTGGTTCAGAATTTTCTTTTACGTCTTTGTAGCGCAGCGCCCCGAATTTTACGAAATCTCCATTCTTGCTAAAATAAAATGTACCAGAACCCATTGTGCCTCCGTAAGACATTGTTGCTTTGGCAGAGTTACCATCAATTGGTTCCCACTTTATGTTGGGATTTATGGCAGCGGAAGGAAACCATACAATTTCTGCGAGATATCTTTGAAGTGTAGCTTGATTTATCTTGGAATTATCTTTTACGTCTACCAAAGGTATAATGGAAAACAACTTAATTGACATTGCACCTTTTCCGTTCTCTAATATATCCCTGCCTGCTAAACTTATAAAAGAATTGATTCTTAAGTTTAAAGTCCACTTAAAAGCTGGGGGTTCAATCGTAAAGTATTGTTTTGCATTAGCATTATACCATACATCTTGTCCGGGTTTCATCTTTATTTGGAGGTCTTGTTGTAAAAAAACAGATCGAATAACTTCTTTCCCGATAATTCCGCTATTCAGAAGCCATTTTTGGACAGAATTTGGTAATTCGGTGATCCTTTGTTTAGTAACCATTTTTTTCTCTGAAGGATGATATCTCATTCAATGAAGTGTTATTTTTTAAATCAACTTAATGACTACTTTACCTGAGTGTTTCCCTTCACCAAAATACTGAATTAACCCAGGTAGTGCACTTAGTTCGTATGGTCCATCTATTACCGCTTTAATTTTGCCAGTGGCGAAAATTTCGTTTATATATTCCAAATCTTTATTTGGTTTCAGGGCAACCAAATGGATACGCTTATTACTAAAAACGGAAATCCAGGGCTTAAGCACAAGAATTGGAATAAGGCGGTTCAAGTAGCCTCCCACAGTAACATACTTTCCACAGGGTTTTAATGCCCTCAAATACCGGAAAGTTGAGCGGGTGGTTTTCGCATCGAGGATCAAGTCATAAGTCTGTTTGTTTTTTGTGAAATCCTCTTTTTTATAATCTATGATATAATCAAAACCAAGCTCCTTCATCATCTTTAGCTTGTCTCCGGTATCAACCCCTGTTACTTCGGCATCATATAACTTCGCAATTTGTAAGGCGAATGTCCCCATTCCACCACCTGCGCCATTAATCAGGATTTTCTGTCTTTTTTGAAGCTGGCCAATATCGATCAGACCCTGTACCGCCAACATGGCTGCATGCGGGATGGAAGCGGCTTCCTCAAAACTCATTGTATCGGGCTTGAGTACCAGGGTCTTTTCATTTATGCATACGTATTCTGCAAAGCTACCAAAACCATATGCGGAGATATCTCCATATACGGCATCGCCAACTTTAAACGATTTTGCATTTGTGCCAAGAGCTTCAATGGTTCCGGCCAGTTCCATACCGGGGATTTGGTGTTTTGGCTTTAGAATACCAAAAAGTAATCTATACAAATAGGGTTTTCCTCTTATCAAACTCCAGTCGTAATCATTCACTGCTGTAGCGTGAATTTTTACCAAAACTTCACTCTCCTTAGGAGTTGGTTTTGCAATCTCCTTGAGTTGAAGAACCTCTGGTGAACCGTATTTTGTAAATACCAACGCTCTCATAAGATCTTCATATTATTTTCCAATTAAACTCTCTCTTCTAATTATTGAGAATGTGATGCTTATATGCGCAAGATAATAAGTTGGCAAAATCATAAAATCCAATTTATCAAACCCCAAAAATTCCGTGAGCGCAATAATTGTATCCGAAAATACAATTAGAAAAATCCCAAAAATGTAAGCCCATTTAAATAATGCATCACCCTTAATTCCAACAGATGTGCCAAAGGTGAGACATGAAATGAGTAAATATATAAGTGCAGCATACATGAGAACCTTATCCTCAATAGAGGGATAAAGTAAAAGGAAAAAGAACACCAAATAGGCAATTAGGATAAGGAGCGTAAACCTCCATTTTATTTTACCATTAAGTAAAGCAAACCCCAAATAACCGGCATGTGCTATAAAAAATAGTGCAATGCCCTTGCTAAACATCGTTGGATCTCCCAGTTTATTAGACATGAACCAGTCTCCGGCAATAGAAAACAAAAAAGCACCTATGATCATCCAGGTGTCATTGGGTTGTTTGGTCTTTCTGAAGTTGAGAATAATTAAAATGATTATACCTACTCCGGCTGATCCCGATTTATAAAAAAATTCGGAGGTATTCAACGCCATAATTGCCGATATAACCGCAAAGAGTAAAAGCAAGTACAAGTAGTTATTTTTAAACCAATTATCTTTCATTTTTTAGTTTCATACTATGTCCGTTGTTCGTTATTGTTTAAGTTCAGATTTAATTAATTGAAGAATTTTATCATTTTTAAGTTCTTAGTAGTTCAGAAGACCTAAATTTATTCCCAATTTGCTCATTTATCAGAATTTGTATTTGAACGAAATAATTATTCAATTTAGGGAAGGATTTGTAATTAGTTACAGCTATTTTTAGAGCATTACTTTTTTACCAGCACCAGGCATTGTTTTCCAAAAATGCCGGCGACACCAGCCGCCAAACCTCCAACAATACCTGTGACCAATATTAGAAGGTAAGGACTACCACCCAAGGGTAATAGTATCGCTATTTTTTTGGCCAGTATAAAGTCGTTGCCGTTAGCCAGTAAAAATGAGTAACAGGCCCAAAATATAAAGACAGCCAAAAATGGGGTAAAGAAAACAGCTGCGCGTTTTAAGGAAAATACTACTGCGGTTATAAATGCAGCCAACATTGCAGACCACCAAGGCAAAAAAAACGAAAAGATTACAGCTAAAACAAGTGTGGCTATAAAATTTAGGATCTTGATTTTCATTTAATTTGAAATTAAGGTTTGTGTGTCGATTACAGCTTCGGTTTTAATGTCGGATTGCAAAAAGTTTAAACTGTGGTAGTTGCCTGCTGCCCAATCGTCTATAAAATTATCGTAATATTTACTGCCTGGATTTCCTGATTGACCTCCGGGATAAATTCCTAAAGCAGTTGGTGGCGAGCTCATCTCCACAATCATTCGCCAGGAGGG
>NZ_JBATGR010000115.1:0-2524 GCF_049665975.1 Eudoraea sp. | reverse complement strand
CACCACTTGCTCCTGTCCAAACAAAAAGAATTCCAGGTAATACTTGTCGGGCCAGGTCTATTGCACCCGGGCCATCAATTTCAATTTCATAGTTCCCTGAGCCTGATGTTACTTCAATTGTAATTTCGGCATTGGCAGCCATCCCTGGCTCACAATCTAATAATGCGGTTTGCATTACTGTAAATTCAAGCGGGGGTATAATGGTAACAGTATCGGTGTCTGTACAACCATTACTATCTATAATTGCAATATTGTATAGGCCGGGAAATAGATTGTTAAAAACACCTCCATTATCTACATAGGTTACCCCACCGTCAATTGAATATAATATTTGAGGCGCAGCACTTGTTGCATTAATAGTCAATGTAGTAGGAGACACACAGGTATCTACTACCATAGAATCAATAGTTGGGTCTGGTGAAAGATCCAGATTAATTGGACCAAGGTTCGTTGAACAGCCGTACTGATCAGTAATAGTTACGTTATAATTCCCTGAAGGAGAATTTGCAGGTATTTCAATTGGGTTGTCAGAGGTTCCTACAATTGCTACAAAAGGAGCGGGACCTGTAACGTCAAAAGTATAAGTGCCGCCACCACCAGCAATGTTTTCGATTGCTATTAATCCGGGGTTGTTACAAGAAATATCTGCTAGCTTGTTTAATGTCGCCGTAATAGGGTCTAACTCTTCAATTAATATATTTTCACTGGCTGAAACACAAACATCTGCAAGACCCGCATCCACTTCTGTTACCACTATGTAATATTCAGCAGGGGCCAGGCCATTCACCATAATGGTGGCTGAATAAGGGACGATTCCGCCACTGGATTGTACTAAGGCACCGGTGACAGCATCATAAAACTCCCAACGCATATTTGGGTATGAGAAAGCATCAGTGTCTACGAGCGTGTAGGTAATTTCAGCATCGTTCGCTCCAGAACAAGAAGGCTCATATACTGCCGATATTTCTATCGGATTCATGGTAATGTCATTAACATTTACACTACTCTGTCTTATACAACCTGTTGAATCCCTAACGTAGAAAACATAGGTTCTTCCGGGGATCAGGCCTACCCAAACATGTGCACCAGGAATAGGGGCTGTCCATGCAGCCGTGGCAGGGTTAAACGTAGTAGGATCAGTAGTGTACGCATATTCGTAATTTGGCACACCAGCGGTTCCCTGTACTGTTACCTGTAATTCATTACAACCTACAACTACAGTAGAAATGGTGATATCAAGATCATCCAATGGATATGGAATTATATATCTGGGAAGATCAGTCTGACATATCGTAACACCACCTACAACTGTTCTCATTGAAGGATAAACTGAGGTACCGGAAATATAACCAGTTAAAATATCGGTAGTTCCAGGAATACTATTGTCCCCTGTCCAGGTCGCACCACCATCTGCACTAAATTCAATAGTACCTAAGGTGTTTGGGTAACCTACGAATTGGAAGCCATAATCATTTGGGTCTACACTGTTACATGCAGCAGGTAGGATAGGAATCACACTACCAGTTAATTCATCAGGGTTGCCAATATTCACGGGAGTATCTGTAACGACACAACCATTAGCATCCGTGACATTTATGGTATAATTACCCGGCGCCAAATTGTAAAAGTTGGTTATAGCCGATACTACATTTGTATAAGTTTGATCTGACGCCCCTCCATTATCTAAATCTATTATCTCTATTGTATAAGGGTTGTCTCCTGAGGCTACATTTACTTCTATAGACCCTACGCCATCATGACATTCAGGATCCGTTGGTGTTGAGGTAAATGTTATTGGCGTAGCCGGGTTAACTGTAACCGTTTCCATGAATTCACAATAAGGTACAACAGCAGAGTTGTCTCTTACATAAACATCATACGTACCGTCATTTCCTGTAGTAACTACATATGTATTGCTGGCGCCAAATAAACCGGCAGGGCTTGTTGTTGTTGGCACAAAAGCATATTCGTATGCTCCATCACCACCTGTAGCAGTGACAGTGATTGAACCGTCAGCACAAGTAGAAAGGTGTACAACATCAGCAACAGCAGTTAAACTTGGATTAATAGTTACGTTTTGTTGAACGCCGATACAACCAAAAGAATCTTTGACATCTATAGTATAATTCCCTGATGCCAGGTTTTCAAAGGTGTAGTTTGTTGCTGTAGATGGCGTAGGCGTTAACCATGGGCCGCCATTAATACTGAACTGAAATCCACCGTTTCCGGGAATTGAAGTTACATCTACCAGGATTGTCCCATCATTAGCCCCGCTATAACAAGCTGTTGGCGTGGTTATAAATGTTGGATTCATTGGAGCAACTACGGTGATAGGGGCGTCTATAGGATCCTCGCAGTTATTCGTATCTCGTGCTCTTACAATATAATCTCCTGCAGGAACAGCAACGAAATCAACACCGACCTGATAAGGCGTAATTATACCACCAACTGTATCTTCTAATTGATATTCATAACTTGGTGTACCTCCAATTGCACTGGCAGTTATGGTAGCCCCTGCATTGTT